>CANOHX010000130.1 GCA_947565885.1 uncultured Lachnospiraceae bacterium | reverse complement strand
GAACACAGTGGGGCAATTCAGATTTTGGATGCAGAGAACGGCGATAAATTGGGGCAGTTGTCCGTCCCTTTGGAAAATAATTTTATAAAGAACTGCATGGACGTCGATGTTCCGAAAGAGAAGATTTTTTACTGCAATGAACAGGGGATATACAGCATGGATTACGCTGCGGCATTAACAGAACTTCTGGTCGATGGAAGTATGAGCAGTTTTTCCGATGTGAATAACAGCATAAAGGGCTTTTGCAGCGTAAATGGAGAGGAGTTTTTTGTGTTTATGCAGGATGCTGCAGGGGGAGATATGAAATTGCTGCGGTATGTATATGATGAAGAACTTCCGGCGCAGCCAGAACAGGAACTTGTCGTTTATTCTCTGGAAGAAAGCGCAATTGTGGATAAAATTGTCTTTGATTTCCAGTCCAGCCATCCTGAGGTGCGGTTGGAATATAAGGTCGGGATGGCGGAGAACATGGTGAAAGAGAAAGCAGATGCCATCAGCAGCCTGAATACGGAAATTATGGCAGGAAATGGACCGGACGTCCTGCTTTTGAACGGATTGCCCTGGGAGTCCTATGCAGAAAAAGGAATTCTCGCGGATCTGAGCGGTGATTTAGAAGACTATACCAATGGGGAAAAAGGGTTTGCAAATCTTTTTCAGGCATATCAGCAAGACGGCTTTCAGTTTGCGGCGCCGATTTGCTTTAAATTCCCGGTATTAATAGGGACAAAGGATGATATTTCCCAAGTGGATTCTCCTGAAAAACTGTTGGAGACAGTAAAAGCTACAGAAGATTTACCTCCATTTTTCAGAACAGGGCAGCGTCTTCTTTGTTATCTGTTTAGTATTTATTGGCAAAATATTGAGACGGAGGAAGGGTCTGTTTCCAGGGAGGAACTAAAGAAGCTTCTGGCAAATATCAAAGAAATCAATGACAATCTGCGGAAAAAGGAAAATGAGACGTCAAAGTTTTTTCACGCGGAGGAAGAGGAAGGCAAGAGTATTGGTGCGTTTGCCAATGACGAGTTCCTGGATGCATCCAATATAAAATATGGAAACGTGGCAATGGATTTAGGGTATTTGGGTACGGTTCATGATTTTGTGGATGTGTGCAATGAGGATTTGTCATATCAGGCAGTCTCCCAAGGCGTGTTCAGCGCATTGATTGTCGGAATTAACAGCGAATCGCCGAAAATGGAGATTGCCAGGGAGTTCCTGGAATTTGCGCTTGGGGAAGAGGAGCAGAAAATATTTATTGAGGATGGATTGTACCCTGTTATTATGGGATTGCCGGTAAACAAGGCTGTCTTTGCAGGTTTGCTGGATAAACCTTCCGAGAAACTGTTGGAGGAATATGGAAGAGGCTATGCAAACCGCGGCGAGGTCTTTGAATGGTCCAACGAGCGGGCGTTTGCAAGTCTGGAAGATGTAATCGAGACATGTACGGTACCTGCCATGGAAGAGAATGTTGTAATTGATATGGTGTGCAAAGAAGTGGTTCCTTACCTGAACGGAGAGGAAAGCCTTGAGACGGCAGCAGATGGGATTGCACAGTCCATAGAGCTATATCTTCTGGAAAAATAAGGGGGGCGTATGAAAAAGTGTAACGGTGGTTTGCGGTATTTTGCGTTCCTTGTGCCAAGTCTGGCAGGTGTGCTGGCCTTTGTATTCTTTCCTTTTGCGGATGTGGTAAAGATGTCGTTTACAAGCGTTGGCGGCAAAGCGTTTATTGGTTTTGGCAATTATAAGACGGTGGTGACGAATCAGGCGTTTCGCCTGGCAGTGGGAAATACCTGCCGTTTCTTGCTGGTATGTGTGCCTTTGCTGTTGTTGTTTTCCCTGATTCTGGCAAATATTATCTATTTTGGGGCGGGAAAGTTTTATCGGAATATTTGTTTGCTGCCGATGGCGGTGCCGGTTGCTTCTCTGGTGTTCGTATGGAAAATGGTGTTTCACAGAAGTGGGCTTATCAACACTTATCTGGGTTCTTCGGTAGATTGGCTGAATTCTTCTTGGTCATTTTGGGTTCTTGCCGGCACATTCCTGTGGAAAAATATGGGGTATTACGTTGTCCTGTGGCTGGCAGGATTGGAAAGCATACCAGGGGAACTCTATGAGGCTGCAGCAGTTGATGGGGCAGGATTTTTCTCAAAATTCTGCCATATAAGTTTGCCGGGGCTTCGCCCTATGTTTTCCGCAACGCTGATATTGTCGGTGACGGCAGCGCTCAAATCCTATCGGGAAAGTTACCTTTTGGCAGGTGAGTACCCAGACAAAAGCATCTATATGGTGCAGCATCTGTTCCATAACTGGTTCCGCGAGATGTCAGTAGAAAAAATGTCGGCGGGTGCTGTCATCCTCGTTGTCATGTTTGCAGTGATGGTCTGGCCATTCCGCAAAAAAGGAGAGGGAAACCCAGGGTTGTTCCATGATTAAAAGGAGAGGAAAATCTTGTGTTGTTATATTTAAGTAAGAAAATAAAGAGGGTGGAAATCCTGAGAAGCTACATTGTTAAAATGATAGCTGCTGTTCTGGCGGCAGCAGCGTGTATCCTGTCATGTGTTCCGCTGCTGCCTTTGGTGGTGGGGACTGCCACCGGCAATTATGAGTTGGCGGCCTACCTGGAGGGGACGCTTTGGGGTGAGGGGGGGACATATCTGCTGTTATTTCCCTCGTACCCTACCCTTGGGGGTATGGTGGAGGCGCTGTTTAAAAGACCGGAATTTTATGTGGTATTTTGGAATTCTGTGAAATTGACAGGCTGCATTGTGCTGGGGCAGATATTATTTGCCGTTCCTGCCGCCTGGGGATTTTCCAGATGGCATGGCAGGTGGAGCAGCCTGCTGTTTTACCTCTATACAATTTTAATGCTGCTTCCATTTCAGGTGACGATGCTGTCAAATTATATTGTAATCGATGGTATGGGAATTCTTGATACACATGCGGCAGTCATTTTGCCGGCAGTATTTTCCACATTTCCTGTATTTATCATTTACCGCAGCTTCCTGGGGATACCGGAGGAGGTATACGAGGCGTTTTTGTTGGACAGCAGCAGCCATTGGCGTATGTTCTGTCATGTGGGCGTGCCACTTGCTCTGCCAGGAATTAAATCGGCAGCGTTGCTTGGAGTCATAGAGTATTGGAATATGGTGGAACAGCCGCTGCTTTTCTTAAAGACGCCGTCCCGCTGGCCATTCTCCCTGTACATACCGGGAATCAGCTACGATAATGTCCAATATATATTCGCCTGTTCGCTGATTGTGCTTACGCCTATGCTGCTGCTTATGTTCTGGGGAAAAGATGATATCCGCAAGGGGATTGGCAACATGGCTGTCAAACCATAGAGGGAGGGAATATCCATGCAGTTATTAAAACGTTTCAGGCTGTCTGCCTGTAACCGGGGCAGCCGCGCCCTTGCCATATTTCTGGCAGTGATGGCGGTTCTGACAATGGTATCCAGGGCGGTGGATTCTTTGCTGATTCCGCAGGTTGCAGTCTGTGATTTTGA
The DNA here is from genome assembly GCA_947565885.1 of uncultured Lachnospiraceae bacterium. Lineage (GTDB taxonomy): Bacteria > Bacillota > Clostridia > Lachnospirales > Lachnospiraceae > Petralouisia. The sequence goes on along the minus strand of CANOHX010000130.1, from coordinate 4,917 downwards.
AGAGAGGAAATTGGAGTATCCAGTGGAGATAGCGGGGCGTGTGGGGACCGTGGGGAAGCGTGCCATCTATTGTCAGGACAACTTACGCATAGACAATGTCTGGGTACAGCAAAATGATACGGTTGAAAAAGGCGATTTGCTGTTTACGCTTGACCTTGAGTTCCTGGAGGAAGAAATTCGTCGGCTGGAGCTTGAAACCCACAAATATGATTTGCAGATTGAAGATATCGAAAATGCTTACCAGCAGCAGGTTAGCCAACTGGAAAATAATTTTGGAGGGACGGAATCTGGAACATGGAATAGCATTATCGTGACGGCGGATCAGGGCAGCATGGACCTGCCGCAAAGTGACAATACAGGGGCAGCCAAAGATAACGCGGCTGCTTTGCTGCAGCTTGATAAGCGGGAGACGCAATTGACGCTGGACAGCCTTTATGCATTGCGGGAGCAAGAGGGAAAAATCTGTGCAGAATTTGCCGGGTGCGTGCTGGAATGCAGGGTATCTGCGGGCAGTATCACATCACCGGAACCGGTGATGGTTCTTGAGGACTTCAGCCAGGAGTTGCGGTTTGAGGGGACAGTAGGCAGAGATGGGGAGCCCCATACAGAAGAAAAGACAGCCGGTGTGTCCGGGCAAGCTGATACAGAGGGGGAAATCGCTGACGCACAGAAGAATTTAAAGATAGAAGAGGGTATCGCCGGAACAACGAAGAATCTAAAGATAGAAGGATGTATCGCCGGAACACAGAAGAATCTAAAGATAGAGGAAAGGGTGGAGTGTACATTGGAAATGGAAGAGGGAGGGACAGTTTTAGAGGGAGTGGCAATCACTAAGGTGGTACAGGGGGAGGATGGGACCTGCCGGGTCGTTGCCGAGTTGGAAAAAGGTGCGCTTCAGCAAACAGGAAATGCCGTTTTAAGTTTTACCAAAGAGAGCAGAAAATACCGGAACTGTGTCCCGTTGTCTGCGCTTTATAGCGGAAAGACAGGTTATTACGTGATTGCTGTGGAGGAAGATAAGACGATTCTGGGCATACAGTCCGTTGCCAGCTTTGTGCCGGTATCCGTAATCGAAAGTAATGACGAGTATGCCGCAGTGGAAGGGAATGTATATGGATGCAGTAAAATCGTAGTCCAAGCCAACAAGGAGGTAACGGAAGGCGGGCGGGTGAGGGTAATGGAGGAATGATTTAAGAAATTTTGTGAGAGAGCCTGGATATAATCAATATTTTTAACATCTTACCATATTATTTGTGCATTTCACCCATCCGCTACTTGTATTCCCTGCCAATTCTGCTAAAGTAAACCTATCTTCTTCAGAGGATGGTAGGGAATATAGGGAAACGCTGTTTTCATCAGTGTTTCCGTAGGCTTATAAGAAATGGGAGGAATGGCATGGAAGAAGCAATCAAAGTGAATCACCTGAAAAAATATTTTCAGGATGTCAAAGCGGTAGATGATATCAGTTTTTCTGTGGCGCGCGGTGAGTTTTTTGGCTTTTTGGGCGTGAACGGCGCGGGGAAATCGACGACCATCAATATGCTCTGCACACTGCAGGAGCCTACGGATGGCAGGGCGTGGGTAAACGGCCTGGAACTTGGCAAAGAAAATGAAGATATCAAGAAACATATCGGCGTGGTTTATCAAGGCAATTGTCTGGATAAAATGCTTACGGTCAAAGAAAATCTGCTGCTGCGTGGCAGCCTGTATGAGACGGACAAAGGGAAATTAAAGAAGAATCTTGCCCATGTGACAGAAATCCTGGGACTTTCCGACGTGCTGAAACGTCCCTTTGGCAAGCTGTCGGGCGGGCAGAAACGAAGGTGTGAAATTGCGCGGGCGCTGATGCATACGCCGGATATCCTGTTTTTAGACGAACCCACCACAGGGCTTGACCCGGCAACAAGAAAAAGTGTCTGGGAGACGGTACATATGCTGCAGAAAGAAATGAAGATGACAGTCTTTCTGACCACGCATTATATGGAGGAAGCTGCAAAGGCAGACCATATCGGTATTATGAGCCGCGGGCATTTTGTGGAGTACGGCACACCGTTTTTCCTGAAAGAAAAATACGCCAGAGATAAGCTATATTTGATACCGAAAAAAGGAGACTGGCCATCTATCCAGAAATATCTGGAAAGCCAGGGTTTAAAATATTCCAAGACAGAGGAAAGAATTCTGCTTAAAATTGACAGCACCATGTCATCCCTGCCTCTGCTTACAGAACTGCAGGAAATGTTAAAAGGGTTTGAAGTGATTCAGGGAACGATGGATGATGTATTTTTGAATGTGACGAAGGAGGTCGAGGATGAAGAAATTTGTTAGCCTTACGAAACGAAACTGCCTGGTGTATCTAAGAGATCGTGCAGCAGTATTTTTTTCACTGCTTGCCATGCTGATTGTGCTGATGCTGATGGGGGTATTCCTGGGAAATATGAATGAAGAGAGCGTGGTAAATCTGCTGAAAGAATATGGCGGAGTACGTGACGCTGTACTTGACCAGCAAAATGCCCGGGAACTTGTTCAATATTGGACATTGGCAGGAATTCTGGTCGTAAATGCGGTTACGGTTACCTTGTCCGTGGTTGGCAGCAGGGTTACGGATATCTCGGAAGGCCGGCTGGCAAGTTTCTATTCGGCGCCAATTAGCCGCAGCATCATCGCCCTGTCCTATGTATCATCGGCTGTCTTGATTGGCATTTTCATGTGTCTGCTGACACTGGCAATTGCGCTCTGCTATATAGCGGCGACAGGAGGGGCGATGCTGGGATTACAGGCGTTGGCAGAGATTTTCCTGTTGATTGTGTTAAATGTCTTCATTTTTTCTATCATTATGTATCTGCTGGCATTGTTTATCAAAAGCAGCAGTGCCTGGTCGGGAATTGCCACAGTAGTTGGTACGTTGGTGGGATTTGTGGGGGCAATCTACCTGCCGATGGGCAATCTGCCGGATGCAGTGGCTGATGTGCTCAAATACCTTCCTATCCTTCATGGGACTTCCCTGATGCGTGAGGTCTGCTGTGCAGGTTCGTTGGAGGATACATTTGCAGGGCTTCCCGCACAGGTGCTTTCAGAGTATAAGGAATATATGGGAATCCGTGTGGAAATGAACGGACAGTTGGTATCGGGCGCATTTCAGGTGTTATTTCTCGTGGGGTGTGGTATACTGGCTTTTGTAATCATTGCTTTCGTGCAGAGCAGGAAAAACATCAGCGACCGTTAGGATATAAGGAAAAGTGCCGGCAGCCATTAAGGCAGGAACATATAGGGGCATCTGAGAAGATTTGGATAGGAGTTTTGTTATGAAAGTGACAATTGTGGACATTGGACCAGAGGAGGAAGAAGAAATTATCTTGAGATGCCGCTCGCTGGATGATGACATGGTAAAGATTATCAACCGCCTGAAACAGGGCGGCGCGAAGCTTACGGCGTATAAGGACGGCGGGATGTTTTTTATAGAACCGGAGGAAGTGTTTTATTTTGAATCTGTGGACCAGAAAGTGTTCGCATATTGTAAATCAGAAGTTTATCAGGTGAAAAGCAAGCTCTATGAATTGCTGGATGAACTGCCGGGGTGGATGTTTTTGAGGATATCCAAGTCTGTCATATTGAACCTTAATCAGATTAAAAGCCTGACTCCGGCATTTGGCGGCCGTTATGAAGCGTTACTAAAAAATAGTGAGAAAGTGATTATATCCAGACAGTATGTGGGGGAGTTAAAAGAGCGTTTAGGCGTATAGATTGTGCATTATCGGGAGGTGCGTGGAAGATGAAACGGTTGGAATTTATGGCGTCTATATTTGAGAAAGTGACTGCCGGTATCTTATTCGTGGCAGCAGTATTTATTTCTGTATTTCATGGGTGGGATACAGAATTAGATGTAAATATTTTGTGGCAGATTCTCTTTCTCTCAGCAGTTTGTGCACTGGGAAGCATAGTATTGCCGTTAGAAGGTGAGAAGCAAAAGGAAGTGTCCAGAATTGCCATGCTGGTGCGCACAATCCTCTATTTTATCTATATTAATTTAGTGGTTTTAGGGTTTGGGTTTTTGTTTGAATGGTTTACGTTTGACAATGGCTGGCAGGTTTTCGGCATGGAACTTGCAATCTTGTTTGTGTTTGTGGCGGTGTTTCTGATTTTTTATTGGTCGCAGTGCCTGGAGGCGAGGCGGATGAATCAGAAGCTGAAAAAGAGGGGATAAGGGGTACTTCACATAAGGAAGTGCCCCTTTTGGCATTTTAGGAAATTTGTAAAGATGGTTGGCTATGATGAAGTTGTAGGAATAATTAAATATACTGGAGGAATCTACAATGAAATCATTATTTGAACAATTCGGCGGTACATATCGAAAACAAAACGACTATGTTATTCCAAATTTTGAAATGCCAGATATAGCAAACTTGGAAATTGGTTTTTACGGTCAGCGGCATCTATATTTTTTACAGAATTATCGTAGAGTAATCTACATTAATTTACTTACGAGTGGAAATCTTAATGAATATCTTGTTGAGATTGACAAGCAGACACAAAAACGTTTTTTTCGGATTGTAGAGCAGATGAAACAAAAACGAGAAATGACAGAACAATTAAAGGCAATTAACCCTATAAAATGGACACAATTAATGAATTGTATCAGACAACAGACAAATGAAATTATTTTTGCAAAACTTATTTTTAATTGATTTTAAAAGCGGCATTGGCGCACAGCTAATGTCGCTGTTTCATCTGAGAAAGTGGAAGAATTCATTTGTATATGGTAAAATGGAAAACACATATACAGTCAAAGGATGGATATACTGATTGGAGGAAGATAAAAGTGGCAGGCAGAGAGGTTGGCTTTATTGTGGATGATGAATATAAAGCATGGATAGAGAATATAAAGAACAGGATAAAGCATAGTCAGATAAAGGCTTCTGT
>CANOHX010000129.1 GCA_947565885.1 uncultured Lachnospiraceae bacterium | reverse complement strand
GCGTTGTGTGCAAGGGACTTGCCAGATGAAATTATTCATGAAAACAGTGGGGAAGAAAAAGCTGTTGAAAACGGCATATTGAGAAAAATTGCGGTAAGAGAAAGCCATTCTGGGATTGGCGAGCCAGATGGGACTGTGTCAGAAGAGCATTCGTTGGTTAAGACGGAGCGCAAGGAATCGACCTGTGCAGAGGAGGGAAACATCGAATACTGGACCTGTAAAGACTGTGGGAAATTTTTTGCTGATGAAGCAGGTACGCAGGAGATTGCCGATAAGGCGGCGCTGATCTTGCCAAAGCTTTCTGATCATGTTTGGGCTCATGGGGCGGTCACCAAGGCAGCTTCCTGCGAGGAGGGGGGCGTTCTTACCTATACCTGTCAGGTATGCAAGGCAGTTAAGACAGAGCAGATTGCACCCACCGGGCATCAGTATCAGGACAGGCTTACCCGGGCAACTACAAAAAAGCAGGGGAAAATTGCCAGCCTCTGTACTGTCTGTGGAAAGGTCAGCAGACAGACTGCCATTCCACGGATTAAGAAAATAACGCTTTCTGTTACTTCCTATACATTCAATGGAAAGATGCGCGCTCCGCGGGTAAAAGTGGTGGATGCTAAGGGCAGGAAAATCAGTGCAAAGTATTATCGCGTGAAAAATGGCAAAGCCAAAAATGTGGGGACGCATACGGTAAAGATTTCCTTTACTGGTAATTATGAGGGAAGCGTAACGAGAAAATTTAAGATCAATCCAAAGAAAGTAAGCGGCATACAGGTGTCTGCCGAGAAGAAAGGCTTCACCGTCACATTCAAAAAGCAGTCCCGGCAGTGCAGCGGCTATCAGCTGCAATATGGTAAAAATCCAGATTTCTCAGGGGCTGTGAAAGTCAGCCTGCAACAGGGAACCTCACAGGCCAGGGTTGGAGATTTGGAGAGTTCTGCCACGTATTATGTGAGGATGCGGGCATTTAAGAAAGTTAAGGAACATGGGAAAGTTAAGACATATTATTCCGCCTGGTCAAAGAGGGAGACGGTTCAGACCATGGACGTCAAGCTTATCTGCATAGATGCCGGACATCAGCAGAGAGGAGACAGTGCTTTAGAGCCAATCGGACCTGGGGCTGCAATATCAAAACCCAAGGTGGCAAGCGGCACTAGCGGTGCGGCAACTGGCAGGCCGGAATATCAGCTGACGCTGGAGGTGGCATTGAAACTGCAGCAGGAGCTTACGCAGCGTGGTTACGATGTGCTGATGATACGGACAACGCATGATGTCAATATCAGCAACAGCGCAAGGGCGGCAATCGCCAACGACGCCCATGCAGATGCGTTTATCCGCATCCATGCGAACAGTTCCACGAATGCGAGTGTTAACGGCGTCATCACTATCTGCCAGACGCCGGGCAATGCCTACTGTGGGGCGTATTATAGCCAGTGCCGAAAGCTTTCCGAACAAATACTTTCACATTTTACAGCAGCCTGCGGCTGCAGAAACGGAGGAATCTGGGAGACGGATACCATGAGCGGCATCAACTGGTGCAGCGTGCCGGTGACAATCCTGGAAATGGGATATATGTCCAATCCTTCCGAGGATCGGCTGATGTCGGATGCTGCATACCAGGCAAAAATGGTACAGGGGATTGCAAATGGGGTGGATGCGTATTTTGCCCCATGATAGGGTAAGGAAAATATAAGGCAATACTGTTTAAATCAGTGTTTTCCGCTATTTCTGTAAGTCGGTTTTGGCAAATCAGCAATACCGAAAAGAAACTGCCGCTTTGGCGATGTCAAATCGTGGGGCGGCAGTTTTCTTTTAATCTTATGAGATATTTTAATGTAATTACCAGTAAGATAGATGGTTTCCTGGGCGCTGCAGCTGATTTTATTTGCGCATGCCTTTCATCATCTGCATCATCAGTTCCACTTTCTGCCGTTCCTGAGGTGGAAGGTTTTGCTTTAAGACCTCGATGATTAGGTCCCTCTCCCCGGAGGAGAAGTCTAACCCTTCTTTGCCAGCACGCTCGGAGGCATTTTTCAGTGAAGATGCCATGTCTTTCGGCGTGGAAGCAGAGGGGGAGGTGTTCTGTGCCAATTTCATTAAGAGTTCTAATTTTTCAGGAGAAATATTCTGCAGCTGCGGGTTGTTCAATAAATCTTGTGGGTCCATATGATTCCTTTCTTGTTTAAGCAAATAATGTTTCGTAGGTGGAGAACATCTGGAAAAAGGTCATGATATTGTCCACCATCTCCTTTTCGGCGTCTGTGCAGTAATCGCGGATAGCATTTAACATCTGAAAGGGTCCGATTTCTTCGCGTTCTTCTTCTGAGCACATACGCAGATTGTTTCCTGGTGTGTTGAAGAGTGCTACCGTACGCTGCAGCTCCATGAATTTGACCATCATTGCCATCGTGCTTTGCCGGGAGCTGTCAAGATATGGCAGGGCGGCTTTAATCATTTCCAAATGCCGGTCCTGAATCAGTGAGTCAATGGATTCCATTGCATACCCCTTTTTGTTTTAATCTATGTCTGGGAGCCAAAGATTATGACAAAGCATATATTGATAGTGAATGCAAATTTTTTGAAACAGGAGGTAAGGAATGGGAAAATTAGTGATAGATGGCAACAGCGTTTATGAGATAGATGAAGACTGCATACGCAGGAAAGAGAAAAGAGAGCGTCTGCAGACAGGGCTGGAATCGGTAGAGGGCAGCTTGGGGCATGGTGGCAGGACAGAGGGCAAACGGTTCCGGGACCAGTCTTGAGCCAATATCATTCAATTGCCTATAGAGTAAAAAACAGGGCCGGCAAGAGCCAGCCCTGTTTTTTAGGGAAACGCCGACGAGAGCGATTCCTCAGAAAATTTTCGGAAGCAATTAGCAGAAAGAATTGCCGCAGCCATTGCCGCCCCATCCGCCGCAGCAGAAGAGCAGTAAGATAATCCACAGGCAGCTGTTGTTGCCACAGCCGTTGCCGCAGCCGTCGCCGCCGAAGAATCCGCCGTTGCCGCCGCAGCAGCAAAGCAGGATGATAATCCAGATAATGGAACTGCATCCTCCATTGTTATTGCTTTCGCATCCACATCCACAGTTTGTAGCAGCTAAATCACTCATATCTAATCCTCCATAATTTTGATTACAATGTATCATATGTAGGCAGCTTGTATGTGTTTCTCAGAGAGTTGAAAAAATTTTTGTAAATTATTCTACAGTCTGTTATAATGTAAAGTAAGTGTACGTTTGTTTGTAAACTGAATTCTTTGTACATCGTCAAAAACAGCAGGAAGGGAGGCGGATTATGGATACAATCATATTTGTGGACAGTGACAGTAAGTGGATTGCCAATTATAAACGGATGCTGACGCCTTTTGAGAAAGAATTCCACTGTGTGTATTTCCAGCATTCTGAGGAAGCCATGGAATACATATCAACGTACCCCACAGAGGTGCTGGTCAGTGAACTGGAAATGCCGGTAATGTCCGGGAGGGAATTATTTGAGATGATTGACTTGCTGTCCCCCGCAACGGTGAAGATTGGCATCACGCAGGTACGGAATGTGGCAGATACGCTGGAGATTCTCAATCAGATTAAAATTTATAAATTAATTTTAAAGCCCTTTTTTGTGGCGGAGGATTTGATTGTCCCTATCCGTGCAGCGTTGGCTTACCAGAAAGGGAAAGCGCAAGAAGATGAAGCGCTGGAAAAGGCGGAGAGGAAGCTTTTGGAACTGAATCAGCAGACGGAAGAACTGCAGAAGCTGCTGTCCAGGAAGAGGCAGGGGAATGACAGGATTTTACATGCGATGCTTGGCATAATAGAAAGTAATCTGAGCTTTCCGGTGGCAGAGTTTGCTGAGGACAGGAAAGAAACTGTCAAGGATTTCTGCCAGGAACTGCTGCAGGAATTTTTTCAGTATTATATGTATGAGAAGAAAAATCTCGTTTTCCACCTTAGTTATCTGAAAAACAGATTCCACCATGCAGGAAAGTCCTGTATTTTTGAGATTAAGAGCAAAGTCGGTGAGGAAGTTCCGATTACGGTGATGAACCGCATTGCCTATGTGACGTTCCTGACAGGATTTCTGTGCGAGACGTGTCTGGAAAATTATTATATAGGCAACGTCCTGGAGGCGGAAGGCAGCCGGTATGTGCTGCATATTTGGTATGATTGGGATGGCGGGAACAGAAGCAAGGATATGGAGCCGAAGATGTCGGGCCTGCTGTCAAACATTGTCGGGGAACTGCAGCGTACCCTGTCGGATAATATGGAGGTGCAGAAAGAGGGGAAATTATGTAGGCTGAAGCTGTATTTTCGCAGGGAGGAGGAACAACGGTGAACCAGGTCATTAAGGAATTGTACGACATAGAGACCCAGGCGAGGGAGACGATGGAGAATGCCGGCTTGTCCAAGCAGAAGATGCAGGAGGAAAAGAAGAGGCAGCTGGAGGAAATCAACGTGGGTCTTGCGGCAGAACTGGAAGGGAGGATGACCACTCTGCAGGCGCAGCTGGAGGAACAGGTGAAAGAGGATATCCGCAGGCTGGTGGCAAATAACCAGCAGCAGATGGAGAAGCTCAACGAGACATACCAGGACAATCTTTCCTCGTATGCACAGGAGATTGTAAGGAAAATAACAGAGGTGTAGCATATGGCGAGAGGATTGCTTCAGTACAGTGGATTGGTGGCAAAGACAAGGGCTATGCAGGGCAGGCTGCTGAAAAGGGAAGAGTTTGAACAGATTGCGGAATTCCAGACGGTGCAGGAGACAATCGCGTTTCTGCGGGAACAGGAGAGCTATGGTAAGATTTATGGCGGTCGCGAGGAAATACAGCATCGCGGGCAGGTGGAGGAACTAATTCACGATTCCATCTGGGAGGATTACCGGAAGCTTAGCCGGTTCAGCAATGAGAGCCAGCGCAGCGCTTTGAGGCTGTATTTGGAACAGCTGAAACAAAAGGACATGCCCGCGAGGGCGGACGTCTCTTACTTTGTCAGGGCGTGGGAGGAAGCGGGCAGTTATAAGGATAAGACGATGCGGCGTATTTTGCGGGAAATCTTTGGCACGCAGATTGACTGGCTGAATATCATGTGGATTTACCGTGCCAGGCATTTTTTCCATCAGAGGCCGGAGGCGGCTGCTGATATGTTGATTCCCATCCGTTATAAGCTGAGGCGTGAAGAGCATGAGCAGCTTCTGGAGGCGGAGCAGGAAGAAGAATTCCTGCAGATTCTGGCAAATACCTCTTATTACCGTGGCAAAGATGCGTTGGTGCGGATTGAGGATGAGGTTTCTTACCATCTTGTGATGGGGAAGATGTACCGGAGGGTTTGCCGGAAATATCCGTTTTCCATAGCCCCGGTATATTATTATTTCTATGAGAAAGAGCTGGAAATCCAGCATCTGACTACGGCATTGGAAGGGATACGCTACCAGCTTCCAGCCAAAGATATCCGTGAAATGATAAATATTACATAGAGAAACGGAGGAGAGGCCTTGATTGAGAAAATGAAGCTGCTGCATATCACCGGACCGAAAGGAGATATTGACAGGGCGGTAAAATTCTATCTGAATAAGTATGATATTCATTTTGAAAATGCCATGCAAAGTTTGGGCAGCATGAAAAATGTACGTCCTTTTGTGGAGACCAATCTCTATAAGGAGGCCATGCAGCGCGGGGAAGAACTGAAAGAGTACCTTGACAGTCCCGGGGATGGGACTATAGAAATGCGGGCGGCACAGGCGCAGGGGATTGTGGATGAAGTTTATGGACAGATTAAGGATGTGCGCGGCAGACAGGAAGAACTAAGGGAGAGGAGCCTGGAAATCAAAGCGTGGATGGAGGAGATTGCTCCCTTTATCGGGTTGGACTTTGAACTCAGCAAACTGAAAGATTTCCGTTTTATTGACTATCAGTTCGGTAGGATTAAGGTGGAGGACTACCACAAGCTGGAACGGTATATTTATAAGAATCCGTACACCTTGTTCTATGAATGCAACAATGACAGCAAATATGTGTGGGGCGTTTATTTTGTTCCCCATACCCACCTGATGAATGTGAAGTCGGTATATGCGTCTTTCCATTTTGAAGAAATTGAGGTGTCGGACAAGTTTCAGCAGACGCCCAGGCAGGTGTTTACATATGCTAAGGACGAATTGGAGAAATGCGAGAGGGAACTGGAACGTCTGCAGCTGCAGGTCTGCGAGATTGCCATGGGCAGGAAAGATGAGATATTGTCGGCATGTAAGAGCCTGGAGAGCTATTGCCGGAATTTTGACATCCGCAAATATGCTGCCTGTACCCAGGCGAATGATGGGAGCGAGGAGTATTATATCCTCTATGGCTGGATGGCAAGGCAGGATGCAGACAAGCTTGAGCAGGAAATCGCGCAGGATCCCAATATCCACTGGGAGGAGGAAGAGGGCAATGCCAAGATATGCCCTCCGACCAGGCTTAAGAACCCTGGGATATTAAAGCCTTTTGAAATGTTTGTGGAGATGTATGGGCTTCCTGCTTACAATGAGATGGATCCGACATTGTTCATTGCGCTGACCTACACGCTGATGTTTGGCATCATGTTCGGCGATGTAGGGCAGGGCGCCTGCCTGATGATTGGCGGGCTGCTGCTGTACCGCTTGAAACGGCTGCGCTTGGCGGGAATTGTCGGCGTTGCCGGAGTCTGGTCTGTAATTTTTGGATTTCTGTATGGCAGCTTTTTTGGCTTTGAGGAGGTACTGCCGGCGGTGTGGATGAAGCCGATGGACAATATCATGACAACCCTGATGCTGGCGATTGGCTTTGGCGCAGCGTTGATATTGATTGCCATGGCGCTCAACATTATCAATGCCATAAGGGCGAAAGATTACGGAAGGCTGTTGTTCCACCAGAGCGGGATTGCAGGACTCATCTGCTATGGATTTGTGGTACTGTGTGCCTTGCTGTTCGTCACTGGGAATGGGCTTCCGGCGACCATTATTATAGGAATTGCAGTGGGCGTGCCCTTGATTGCAATTCTGCTCAAAGAACCGTTAAGCCATCTGGTGGAGCGTAAGAGCCAGATTTTTCCAGAGGGGAGCAAGGTGATGTTCTTTGTGGAGGCGTTGGTGGAAGGATTCGATGTAGTGTTAAGCTATGCCACGAACACGATTTCTTTTGTCCGTGTGGGGGCGTTCGCTTTAAGCCATGCCGGCATGATGGGGGTTGTGATGACCCTTGCCGGATTAGAGAAAGGCAGTCCGAACTGGATTGTCATTGTGTTCGGCAATCTGTTGGTTGCCGGGCTGGAAGGACTGATTGTCGGTATCCAGGTGCTTCGCCTGGAATATTACGAGATGTTCAGCCGTTTTTATACAGGCAGCGGGAAACCATTCATTTCATTTAACAAGAGAGATTAGGAGGAAAGGCAAATGGCAACAAGAATTATATTGGTCGTGATTCTGCTTTGCAGTATGATTATCCCGGTAGGCGGGTTCTTACTGAGCAAACGGAAAGAGGGAGGTTTTAAGGCAGCGCTTTTGTGCAATATCTTTTTCTTCTTTGGCACGCTGCTGGTGGCGGACATCCTGATGTTCGGGGATGTCCATGCGGCAGGCGAAATGGCAAATGCGGTGGCTAACGCGGAAAGCTGGCGGTATATGGCAGCGGCCCTGTCCACGGGCATGTCCTGTATTGGTGCGGGCATTGCGGTAGCGAGTGCGGCGAGTGCGGCATTGGGGGCTCTGAGCGAAGATTCTTCTATCATGGGTAAGGCGTTGATTTTCGTGGCGCTGGCAGAATCCATTGCCTTATATGGGCTGTTGATTTCTTTTTCCATTCTTGGATAATGAGGAGAAAGCCAATGAAAATGTATCTGATTAGCGACAACAGGGATACTTATACCGGGATGCGCTTAGCGGGTGTGGAAGGTGTGATTGTCCATGAGCGGCAGGAACTCAAGGAGGCGCTGGAGCGTGTGTTTCGGGATAAGGAAGTCGGCATTGTCCTGCTGACGGAGAAATTTGGCAGGGAATTTCCTGATCTTATTGATGACGTTAAGCTGAACCGGCGCCTGCCGCTGCTGATAGAGATTCCTGACCGCCATGGGACTGGCAGGAATGCGAACTTTATCACAGATTACGTCAGTGAAGCCATTGGTTTAAAGTTATAAGCCGTTACTGACAGAAGGGAGAAGGTATGCAGATTGAGGAGAAATTAGAGGTATTCCGCAATTTTACCATAGAGGTGGCAAGGAAGGAGAGCGAACAGCAGATTGCGGAATATGAGGCTTCCTGCCATCAGGAGGTAGAAACGTACCGGCATCAGAAGCTGGCTGAAATGGAGCATAAGATTCGCAATGAAGAGCATCGTATCCGTAGGCAGATGAACAGCAAATTGTCAAGGGAGATGCTGCATCAGAAGCGGATTTTAGACGAATGCAAGCGCACATGGCGGGAAAAGCTGTTTGCAGAGGTAAAAGAGCTTCTGCAAGAATACCAACAGACAGAAAGTTACTGGGA
>CANOHX010000128.1 GCA_947565885.1 uncultured Lachnospiraceae bacterium | reverse complement strand
GCGACCACCGAGATCTACACTCTTGCCCTACACGACGCTCTTCCGATCTCGCCATCATCAATGTGGGAGTTTCCGGTCCGGGCGTGGTTAAAAAAGCTCTGGAACAGGTGCGGGGAGCGGATTTTGAAACGTTGTGCGAGACGATTAAGAAGACAGCATTTAAGATAACCCGTGTCGGTCAGCTAGTGGCGCAGGAGGCCAGCAGGAGAATGGGAATTCCCTTTGGCATCATAGACCTTTCCCTGGCGCCAACTCCTGCCATTGGTGACTCTGTGGCAGAGATTTTGCAGGAAATTGGTCTGGAATACGCTGGCGCGCCGGGAACTACGGCAGCGCTTGCGCTGTTGAATGACCAGGTAAAGAAAGGCGGCATTATGGCGTCCTCCTATGTGGGCGGCTTAAGCGGCGCGTTTATTCCGGTCAGCGAAGACCAGGGGATGATAAACGCCGTAAAGGCCGGTGCGCTGACTTTGGAGAAATTAGAAGCGATGACATGCGTCTGTTCTGTGGGGCTTGACATGATTGCTATTCCTGGAGATGTGCCACCCGCAACAATTTCCGGAATTATCGCGGATGAGATGGCAATTGGCATGATTAACCAGAAAACAACCGCGGTGCGTCTGATTCCAGTAATTGGCAAGGGAATCGGTGAGACTGTAGAATTTGGCGGTTTGCTGGGTCATGCGCCGGTGATGCCAGTCAACAGGCATAGCTGCGAGGCATTCATCAGCCGTAAGGGAAGAATCCCGGCGCCGGTACACAGCTTTAAGAACTAAGTTAACAGTTCAGCCATCCGAAATGAATTGGGTAAATTGTGCTTGCACAGAATTTGCACAATTCTTTTTGGATGAGGGAACGCCTTTTTTGAGCAAAGTTAGCTGCAAAGCAGCGAGAAAACGCCGTAGGCGTCTTTGCGAATGGCGTGGGCTGAACTGTTTGTTGAGATTGCTGAACAATGGTATTACACTTGTGTATTGGCAAACAGTGTGTTATGATAAAAGTACAGTATGAGAAAAAGCACCGGAGGTGGAATCTTTGAACGAGAGAGAAGATTACCTGGACAAATTGTTACGGGGAGTGGAAGGTGAATCAGAGACTGGTCATGAGGAAGACGATTTCTTCAGCCAATTTGGGGATCCTATTGCGGATGATGACGAAGACGATTTCCTGAAAGCATTTGAAAAAAGCAAATCGAAATCTCAGAGTGGTTCAGGGTCTGAAAATGGCGATGATTTTAATCTTGACGATATTGATAACATTGTCAGCAATATTAAAAATGGCACGTTGGACGATTTGGACGGAGCTGGCGAGCTGGATGATGGCAGGGATTTATCCATTGAGGAATCCCTGAAGAACTTTGATGAGGAAGATTTTGGCTTAAATGATGTGGGGGCAGGGTATGCGGATCTCGATGCAGAACCCGAACCGGAAGAAGATTTTGAAGTGAATACGCTGGGTGAAGATGCAGAGAATGCTTATGATTCCGGAGGGGCGAGCCAGGAACTGCTTGACATGCTTTCTGGAATAGGCGATGACAGCGAGGCATCTTTGGAAGAGCCATCTCCTGCCGGCGAGGAAGATTTCATGGAGGAAGGATTTGGCGACAGCTTGTCGGAAGGTTTTGACGGAGGGCAGGAGCCGGAGGCGGCAGAATCCTTATCAGAGGAATCTAATATGGAAGAGCTTGCACGCCAGCTTGAAGGCCTGGGACTGGATGATCTGCAAGACCCTGGCGTTACAGAGATGCAGGAAGAACTCTCAGATGGAGATAGCCAGGACAAAAAAGGCAAGAAAACAAAGAAGGAAAAGAAGTCAAAAGACAGCGCAGGCGATAATGGAAAAGAGAAGAAACCAGGATTTTTCAAGAGAATCGGGCGCGTGTTCTTTGGTGAGGAAGATAAGGTTATCGATGCTTCCGATGTAGAGAATCTGTCTGAGGAAGATAAGGCAGATTTGCAGAAATTAGCCGATGAGGAAACTGCCAAAGAGAAAAAGAAGCAGGAAAAAACAGACCAGAAAGCAGAAAAGAAAGAGCAGAAAAAGAAAGACAAAGAAGAGAAGAAAGCTCTCAAGGCGAAAGCGAAGGCTGAGAAAGAAGCGAAACCCAAGAAAGAGAAGAAGAAAAAAGACATCAAAGTGATAGAGAGGAGCAAGCCTCTCCCCAAGGGTCCGGTAATACTCATTATGCTGGTGGGAATTTCTCTGGTAATTCTGATTAATCTTTTCAGCAGCCAGGTGGGATATATGCTCAGCGTTGCACAGGCGCGGGAGAAATATGAGCAAGGCAATTATGTGGAAGCTTACAGCTGTTTTACCCAGGGAGCCAAAGTGAAGCCTGTGGACGAGGAACTGTATAACAAGGCGAGGCTTACAGCATATTTGCAGCAGCAGATTAACAGCTACCGGGTATACAAGAAACAGAATATGCATGCAGAGGCTTTAAGCGCTTTGATTCTTGGCGTGGGAAGATATGATAAGAATGCAACAGAAGCTGCAGCTACAGGAGCGGCGGTAGAATATGATAAGATGCTGTCAACGATTAAGAAAGCGTTGAAAAAGCAGTACCATATGACTTTGGATGAAGCAAGGGAACTATATAAAATTAGGGAGAAAGAAGATTTCACGCTGGAGATATACGAAATCGTAGATGGGCTTGGGCTCAATGCAGAGGAGTAACATATGATAGCGGTAATTGATTATGATGCGGGCAATCTGAAGAGCGTGGAGAAAGCGTTCAGCTATCTGGGCGAAGAAGCTGTCGTTACTAGGGATTTTAAGGAGATTCTGGCGGCGGACAAAGTAATCCTCCCAGGCGTAGGCGCTTTTGGAGAAGCCATGGAACGTCTGAAGCAGTATGAACTGGATAAAGTGATTCAAGAAGCAGTACAGAGGAAGAAGCCATTTCTTGGTATCTGCCTGGGCCTACAGCTTTTATTTGCTGGCAGCGAGGAAAATGGCGGTGTGGAAGGGTTACATATTTTAGATGGTGAGATTGTGAAGATTCCGGCTGAGCCGGGACTTAAAATTCCGCATATCGGCTGGAATTCCCTGCATTTACAGAATCAGGGACGGCTGTTTGCTGGTATTAAGGAGGGTGCATTTGTCTATTTTGTGCATTCTTATTACCTGCGGGCAGAAAAGGAAAGGATTGTGAAAGCTTCTACAGAGTATGGCACTAGGATCCATGCTTCTGTGGAAGAGGACAACGTATTTGCCTGCCAGTTCCATCCAGAGAAGAGCAGCAGCGTGGGCTTGCAGATTTTGTGCAATTTTGCCAACATAGGGGAGGTGTAGCTAATGTTTACAAAACGTATTATCCCCTGTCTGGACGTGCATGCTGGGCGTGTGGTCAAAGGCGTCAATTTTGTAAACCTCAAGGATGCCGGGGATCCGGTAGCTGTGGCAGCCGCTTACGACAAGGCGGGGGCGGATGAGGTTGTGTTTTTGGATATCACGGCTTCCTCAGATGCGAGGAATACGGTGGTTGACATGGTACGCAGAGTGGCAGAGACCGTCTTTATTCCCTTTACGGTGGGCGGCGGCATACGCACGGTGGAGGATTTCAAGTCATTGCTCCGTGAAGGGGCGGATAAGATTTCCATCAATTCCTCTGCCATCAATACGCCGGAACTGATTGGCAATGCCGCGGATAAGTTTGGCAGCCAGTGCGTGGTGGTCGCTATCGATGCCAAGCGAAGAGCGGATGGCAGCGGGTGGAATGTCTATAAGAATGGGGGCAGGATTGATACCGGACTGGATGCCGTGGAGTGGGCAGTCCGTGCGGAGCGCATGGGCGCTGGTGAAATCCTGCTGACCAGCATGGACTGCGATGGGACCAAGGCGGGGTATGATTTGGAACTGACCAGGGCGATTGCAGACAGTGTCCGCGTCCCTGTCATTGCGTCCGGCGGCGCCGGCAAGGAAGAACATTTCTACGAAGCGCTGACAGAGGGCGGGGCGGAGGCGGCATTGGCGGCATCGCTGTTCCATTATAAAGAACTGGAAATTTTGGCGTTGAAAGACTATTTGGCGAACAGAGGGGTTTCGGTAAGAAAATGACCTGAGGTTTCCTATTGGCTTCAGTAAAGTAAACATTAACTAAGGAGGAATGTCAGATGGGAATGCTCCAGAACGACTGGGTAGATGCAATTGGCGGGGAATTCAAGAAGCCCTACTATGCCAGTCTGTACAGATTTGTCAAAGAAGAATATAGCGCCAGAGTGATTTATCCTCCGGCGGACGATATTTTCAATGCTATGCATCTGACGCCGCTCAGCCAGGTGAAAGTGCTGATACTGGGTCAGGATCCTTATCACAACGAAGGTCAGGCGCATGGGCTGTGTTTTTCTGTAAGGCCCGAGGTGGATATTCCGCCGTCATTGGAAAATATCTATAAAGAGCTTCAGGATGATTTGGGATGCCAGATTCCCAACAACGGTTATCTAGTAAAATGGGCAAAACAAGGAGTGCTGATGCTCAATACAGTACTTACGGTCCGGGCACACAAGGCGTTTTCCCACCAGGGGCAGGGCTGGGAACAATTTACAGATGCAGTGATTCGCGCAGTTAATGAGCAGGACCGCCCCATTGTCTATATGTTGTGGGGCAAACCTGCGCAGAGCAAGATTCCCATGTTGGATAATCCCAAACATCTGATTTTGAAAGCGCCGCATCCGAGTCCATTGTCAGCGTACCGTGGATTTTTCGGATGCAGGCATTTCAGCCGGGCAAACGAATTTCTTAAGGCGAACGGCATAGAACCTATCGACTGGCAGATAGAGAATGTATAGCAGGTTCTGCGGCAATTAATTCCGATTGTTGCAAAAAGCTGGTTCTAATGATACAATGATATCCATAACATAAGAAAGGATATGATAATAAGGTGCAGAAAGAAGACTTTTTTTTAAAACAGATTGACGAATTTAAGGAAAAAGCCAAGTATCTCCATAATTTGATGATGACAAAGGAGAGCAAGGTGGAGGAACTTGAGGGACAGCTGGAAGAGAAAGAAGAGAAGGCTAAGAATCTTCAGGAAATTCTCGATGGGAAACAGGAAGAAGCAGACAAGCTGACGCAGAATGTGAGGGTTCAGGTGGATGCTTTGATTTCTCGTGTAGATGCACAGATGCGTGCGATTGACGAGAGTATAAGCGGTGAGATTAATACCCTGGAAGAGCAGATTTCTGAGCAGATAGCAGAGATAAACAGCAATTCCCGCCAGGGGCTGGCAGAGATAAACAGCAATTCTCGGCAAGGGCTGGCAGAGATGGATAAGAAAATCCAGGATTTTTCACAGTCGACATCAGAAAAGCTGGAGCAGCAGACAAACTCCATGAAAGAGACATTGGAATCTTTTTCTTCAGATTTGACAAAGATAAAAGAAGAACTGGAGAAATTAGCGGAGGCTCCCAAGGATGACGAAGAGGGAGTTCAGAAGCTGGAAGAGGTAAAATTGGAACTGGGGGAGAAGATTCACAGGGAGAATGTCAAATGTTACCGCAATATCCAGACGCTTCTGGAAGAGTTGGAAGGAAAGATTGAGCGTGTGGAGATAGGTGCACAGAGCATGAAAGTGATAAAAGGTTACTTTGGTGCTTTGATTATTCTTGGGGTAGTAAATTTCGCAGGCATTATTGCAATCATTGCCCATATGTTCGGATTCTTTTAGGGGTTATTGTGGTGCAGGAAGATATTGTATATCGTAAACAGGAATGGAAGCCGGGGAATATGCTTTACCCAGTTCCGGCAGTCATGGTGAGCGTGGCGGATAAGAAAGGGCACGATAATATCTTTACCGTAGCATGGACCGGGACGGTCTGTACGAATCCGCCGATGGTATATATTTCTGTAAGGCCGGAGCGCTATTCATATCATATGATTGCCCAGACGGGGGAATTTGTCATTAACCTTACCACCAGGAAGCTGGCATATGCCACAGATTATTGTGGCGTAAAGTCTGGCAGGGATGTGGATAAAATCTCAGCTCTGCAGCTGACCAGGCAGAAAGCATCCAAAGTGCTGCCGCCACTGATAGGGGAAAGCCCTGTCAACATAGAATGCAGGGTTACCCAATGTATAGAGTTAGGCTCTCACCATATGTTTCTTGCCGAGGTGGTGGCAGTACACGCTTCGGAAGCATATATGGACGCCTCGGGAAAGTTTCATTTAGAGAAAGCAGAGCCTATCATATATTCTCATGGCGCCTATTGTGATTTGAAAAATATTTTGGGAACGTTTGGTTACAGCGTGAGAAAGAAACGGTAGCCAATTTAATATATATTTAAGAAAAGTGGTGAAGACATTGGAACATGCAACATTGTTTGATAATATGAAGTTTTGTGCCGTATGTCACAGGAGCCTTCCAGAGAAGTATGAGGGGGAAATGTGTCCTGTCTGTCAGGAGAACCAATTGTTTTCTGAGGTCAAGGAGTACATACGCGCCAATGATGTGACGGAGTATCAGGTTGCGGAACATTTTAATATTCCAAAGCTTCTGGTAAAGAAGTGGATTGCTGAGGGCAGAGTTGAATATAAAGAGCAGGAAGAGCGGATTGTAAATCTGCATTGTTCCATGTGTGGGGAGCAGATTACGTTCGGGACTCTCTGCCAGAAATGTTACAGGGAGAAATACCATACGGCAACAGGTTATGTGCCCTTGCAGCTTTCAGATGAGAAGAGCAAGATGCGTTTCTTGGAAAAAGACGGTTCAGGCAGCGAAAATTAAAACAGTGTGACTCTGGAATCCCGCAAAGCGTCCAAGTCCCTCATGAATGAGGGATTTAGGGAGTTGATGCGGACTTGCCCGCTTTGCTCTTATACCCCAAAATCGCTTAAACCTCACGGTCTAAGCGATTTTTAGGAAATTTATAATGGCATTTTGAATTGCCCAAACGCAAAAGAATGGAAGTTATCTCCGTTTTTTCTTTTTCTCCATATACATATTCCTGTCTGAATCGGTAATGCACGTGTGAAAGCTGTCCGTACGGCTGTTCATGATGGATATGCCAAATGAGATACTTAACTGTTTATTCTTTATGTGGAACTGTTGTTGTTTCTCTTTCAGCTGCGTTACGAGGAGCAGGGCTTTTTCCTCAGAAGTAAACGGTAATAAAGCGAGGAATTCATCTCCGCCCATGCGGAACAATATACTCTCCTGGGGCAGGACCATTCTGAAAAGGTCTACGGTGGCTTTAATATATTCATCTCCAGCAACATGCCCATAGGTGTCGTTTATTTCTTTGAGTCCGTCACAATCAGCGGAGATAATGGCAAGCGGATAACAGTCATCTTCGTGCGTTTTGATAATTTCTTCCAGATATGCCCTGTTGTACAGTCCTGTCAGCGCGTCAGTGATTGCCTGTTCCCGGAGCTTCTTTTTTAATAATTCGTGTTCTGTTACATTGTTAATTAGGCCGATGATACCGGTAACAAATCCATCTTCATTAAAAATGGGTTCTTTTATAACCTGAAGAAATTCCTGTATCCCATCTTCATTTATTTCAATCGTGTATGTCATTCCCTGACAGGTTTCAATGATTTCCAGGTCTCGTTTATGTGCTTCCATAGCGTTCTGTTTATCTTTGCGTATCTCGGGGTCAGTCTTTCCGCGGATTGACCAGTTGGGATCATCCGGCTTTTTCAGATGATGCCAGTACTTTGTCGCAAAAACGTATTTGCACTCATTGTCCTTAAGGAAAATGTTTGAGGGAAGCTGTTTAAGTATTTTTTCAATTCCGTAGAAAGTCATGGAATCCGTTAAGGCAATAGCATTTTTTAGCCTGTTTTTAATAATTTTACTTATAAAAGGTTTGGTAATACAATCAATAACACCGGATTCGAGACACGTAAACTTATCGGCAGAGTTTTCTTCATCAGTATAAATAAGAATTGGTATGGAAGTAAGTTTTTTGCCCTCTTTCACAAATTCGATGGCTTTGTATATATCTTCCTCCATATCCGCATGGATTAGAAGCACCTGAATATCCGTATTGCCGTGGTTGAGGATATCCTTTGCGGCTTCCATATTTCTTGCAATCTTCATATTATATTCATCATCAAGGATTTGGAAAAGTTCCTCATATGTCCGTCCATTATCAATAAAAAGCAGATTTTTTGTCACGTTTGTATCATTCATTCTGCGCTCCTTTCATAGAATTTGACAGCTTTGGGAATTCAGAATATTCTCCAATAGCACCTTTTTATTTCAGCAATAAGTTCATCAGATAGTCATATACGTCTTCATGCTGGGATTTCCAGTTAGAGCAGATGGCCTCGGCTTCCGATTTTGATTTGGCGGCAATTGTCAGGTCAATCAGCTGCCGTCCGTGTTCCTTTAACTGACAGCGTGCTGCAAATTCCTGCGAGGTCGTTTTATAATAATCTGCAATGATGGAAATTTCCTGCCGCAATTCTATTTTATGTTCCGTAAGATAATCAATGACGTCCATTTTGATGGCAAATATTACTATTATGATAAGGATAAGAGTGCGATTTGCGAATG
>CANOHX010000127.1 GCA_947565885.1 uncultured Lachnospiraceae bacterium | reverse complement strand
ACACCCGGCGCGCTGACATTCAGCGTGCCCTTCGAGTCGAAGGTCTGGATAAAGAACGCATTCAGGCTGTGATTGACGTGGCAAAGGAGCGAAATATCCCCATCCGTGTCGGTGTTAACAGCGGTTCGTTGGAGAAAGAGCTCGTGGAGAAATACGGCGGCGTGACAGCGGAGGGAATTGTAGAGAGTGCCCTGGATAAGGTGCATATCATTGAAGATATGGGGTACGACAATCTGGTAATCAGTATCAAGTCTTCAGATGTCATGATGTGCGTGAGGGCGCATACCTTAATTGCAGACGAGACGGACTATCCCCTGCATGTGGGGATTACCGAATCAGGAACGGTTACCAGCGGCAATATCAAGTCGGCTATGGGGCTGGGCATGATTTTAAGCCAGGGAATCGGAGACACAATCCGCGTATCGCTGACCGGAGACCCCTTAGAGGAGATTAAGTCGGCAAAAATAATATTGCGGACGCTTGGTATCCGTGAGGGCGGCATTGAGGTGGTTTCCTGCCCAACCTGCGGGAGGACGCAGATTGACCTGATTGGCCTGGCGAATCAGGTGGAGGATATGGTGAGCGATATTCCCCTGAATCTGAAAGTGGCAGTCATGGGCTGTGTGGTTAACGGTCCTGGAGAAGCGAAAGAGGCGGATATCGGTATCGCTGGCGGTATCGGAGAAGGCTTGCTTATCAAGCATGGAGAAATCTATAAGAAAGTGAAAGAGGAAGAGCTGCTTTCGGCTCTCCGTTATGAATTGTTACATTGGAGTGAGTAAACATGGGTAAGCTGTTTTTTGATGTATTTCCAGATTTGAAAATTCCCTCAGAAATGGAACGGATGATGGCGGATGTTGAGGTGACGAAAGTCTCCACGAATCGTAATCGGGATTACCTCAGGGTGTATCTGCTAAGTTCCAGGCTGATTGAAAAAAAACGGATTTTTCATTTGGAGAAGGACATCAAGAAACAGCTTTTTCCATATCATGAACTGACCGTAAAGATTATTGAGAAATTTAACCTCTCCGGACAGTACAATCCTAAGAAACTGATGCATATCTACCGGGACAGCCTGCTGGAGGAATTGCGGGCATATAGCCATCTGGAGTACAGCATCCTTAAGAGGGCACAGATTCATTTTCCACAGGAACATGTTATGCAGCTTCGGTTGGAGGATTCTGTGATAACCAGGCAGAAATCTGAGGAACTTGTGCAGATATTGGAGAAAATCATTTGCGAGCGCTGCGGCATGGACGTGAATATCCAGGTGGAGTACATAGAACCGACAGAGAAGAAATATAAGAAGGACAGCAATATCCGTATCCAAAACGAAGTTCAGGCAATTATTTCCCAGTCTTCCCTTGGGAATCATAGCCAGGAAACGGAGGAGCCGACGTTTCCGGAAGAAGCAGCAAATATGGAACCAGCACAGCCACAGTCTAAGTCTGCCAAGAGCGAACCTGTGGGCAGTTTTGTTGCTGCTGGCGCAGAGCAGAAGACCGCCCCCAAAGGCGATGTTCAAAGCGGCGTTCGTAACAGCAGGGGCAGAAGAGAAAGCTACCATGGTTTTAAGCGTTCCGATAACCCGGAGGTAATCTATGGGCGTGATTTTGAAGAAGAGCCCATCGCGATTGAGCAGATTGCCGGGGAGATGGGAGAAGTTGTCATCCGCGGCAAGATACTGAGCCTGGAGACCAGGGAAATCCGCAATGAGAAGACCATTATTATGTTTTCGATTACGGATTTCACGGACACGATTATGGTGAAGATGTTTGCCAAAAATGAGTTTGTCGCAGACATTACAGCGGAAGTGAAGAAGGGCGCGTTCCTGAAAATAAAAGGCGTTACCACGATTGACAGGTTCGATGGGGAGCTGACGATTGGCTCGATTTCCGGGATGAAGAAAATAGCAGATTTTACCAGCAGCCGTATGGATACCAGCCCGCGCAAACGTGTGGAACTTCATTGCCATACGAAGATGAGCGATATGGACGGCGTCTCAGAAGTAAAAGATATCATTAAACGTGCGCAAAAGTGGGGGCATCCGGCATTGGCAGTCACAGACCACGGCGATGTACAGGCATTTCCCGATGCCAACCATGCTGTTTCCCCGGAAGACGAGTTTAAGGTCATCTATGGAGTGGAAGCGTACCTGGTGGATGATTTGAAAAATATCGTGGAAAACTCCAAAGGGCAGAGCCTGGCAGAGACATTCGTGGTATTTGACTTGGAGACCACGGGGTTTTCCCCGCTCAATAACCGGATTATTGAAATCGGCGCCGTGAAAGTGGTTGAGGGGAAGATTACCGAACGTTTTTCCACATTTGTAAACCCGGAAGTGCCGATTCCCTTTAAGGTGGAGGAACTGACCCATATCCGGGATGATATGGTATTGTCGGCGCCTAAGATTGAAGAGATTTTGCCGGATTTCATGGAATTCTGCCGAGGGGCTGTCATGGTAGCGCATAATGCAGAATTTGACATGAGTTTTATCAGCAAGAACTGCGAGCGTCAGGGGCTTCCCTGTGAGTTTACGGTTGTGGATACCGTGGCGCTTGCCCGGGTTTTGCTGCCGCAGCTTAACCGATTTAAGTTAAACAATGTGGCGAAAGTGCTCAAGGTTTCCCTGGAGAACCATCACCGCGCCGTGGATGACGCGGCCTGTACGGCAGAAATATTTGTCAAGTTTATCCATATGATGAAAGAGCGGGGGATTGAGGACTTAAATCAGGTCAATGATATGGGAAATGATTCCGTGGACAATATTCGGAAACTGCACAGCCACCATGCCATCATCCTTGCTACCAATGATACCGGGCGCATCAACCTCTACCGTCTGGTGTCAGATGCCCATCTGACTTATTTCTACCGGCAGCCAAGAATTCCCAAAAGTGAATTTTTAAAGCACCGGGAAGGGTTATTGATTGGTTCAGCATGTGAGGCAGGAGAACTGTACCAGGCAATTTTGCGCGGCAGCTCTGAGGAGGAGATTGCCAGGCTGGTGCGTTTCTATGATTACCTGGAAATACAGCCTTTGGGCAACAATTCTTTTATGCTGCGTTCAGACAGCCCTATGGTGAATTCCGAGGAGGAACTGAAAGATATCAACCGCCGGATTGTCAGGCTGGGAGAAGAATTCCATAAGCCAGTAGTGGCAACCTGCGATGTGCATTTTTTGGACCCGGAAGATGAGGTTTACCGCCGGATTATCATGGCAGGAAAAGGATTTTCCGATGCGGATGACCAGGCGCCTTTGTTTTTGCGCACTACGGAGGAGATGTTAGCGGAGTTTGCTTATCTTGGGGATGAGAAAGCGGAGGAAGTTGTCATTACCAACACCAACAAGATTGCGGATATGTGCGAGAGGATTTCTCCAGTCAGGCCGGACAAGTGTCCGCCGGTCATTGAGAATTCAGACCAGATGCTCCGCGATATCTGTTACAACCGCGCCCATGAGATTTATGGGGATAAATTGCCGGAAATTGTACAGGAGCGGTTAGAACGTGAACTGAATTCCATCATTTCCAACGGCTATGCGGTGATGTACATTATTGCCCAGAAGTTGGTGTGGAAGTCGAATGAAGACGGTTATCTGGTGGGTTCTCGTGGTTCGGTAGGTTCTTCTTTTGTGGCAACTATGTCGGGAATTACAGAAGTGAATCCCTTATCGCCGCATTATTACTGCAAGCATTGCCACTTTAGTGATTTTGATTCGGAGGAAGTGAAAGCCTATGCTGGACGCGCCGGCTGTGATATGCCAGATAAACTTTGTCCGAAATGTGGAGAGCCTTTGGAAAAAGAGGGATTTGACATACCGTTTGAGACTTTTTTGGGATTTAAGGGCAACAAGGAACCGGATATTGATTTGAATTTCTCTGGGGAATACCAGAGTAAAGCCCATGCTTACTGCGAGGTTATCTTTGGTTATGGACAGACTTTTCGTGCCGGAACCATCGGGACGCTGGCAGATAAGACGGCATTTGGCTATATCAAGAATTATTATGAGGAACGCGGTGTCCGCAAGCGGAATTGCGAGATTGACCGTATTGTTCAGGGCTGTGTCGGCATTCGCCGGACGACCGGGCAGCATCCGGGCGGTATCATTGTGCTTCCATTGGGGGAGGAAATCCATTCCTTTACGCCTATCCAGCATCCGGCGAATGATATGGAGACGGATATCATCACGACTCATTTTGATTACCACTCCATTGACCATAACCTCCTCAAACTGGACATTCTGGGACACGATGATCCGACCATGATTCGTATGCTCGAAGACCTGACCGGAATCGATGCCAGGAAAATACGCTTGGATGACCCGGACGTGATGTCGCTGTTCCAGAACACGAAAGCATTGGGCATTGAACCGGAGGATATCGGCGGCTGCAAGCTTGGTTCTCTGGGGATTCCAGAGTTTGGCACAGAATTTGTAATCCAGATGCTGATTGATACCAATCCGCAGTCGTTTTCAGATTTGGTGCGTATTTCAGGTTTGTCGCATGGTACGGATGTATGGCTGGGGAATGCGCAGACATTGATTCAGGAGAAAAAGGCAACCATCTCCACGGCAATCTGCACCCGCGATGATATCATGACGTATTTAATCGGCATGGGCATGGAGAGTGAGCTCAGCTTTACAATTATGGAGAGCGTGCGTAAAGGAAAGGGACTTAAGCCTGAGTGGGAAGAGGCTATGCTTGAGCACAATGTCCCGGACTGGTATATCTGGTCCTGTAAGAAGATAAAATATATGTTCCCCAAAGCCCATGCGGCGGCATACGTGATGATGGCATGGCGAATTGCCTATTGCAAGGTGTTCTATCCGCTTGCTTATTATGCAGCATTTTTCAGTATCCGTGCAACGTCCTTTAATTATGAGCTGATGTGCCAGGGGAAAGATAAGCTGAATTATTTTCTGGCAGATTATGAGCGCAGAAAAGATACCCTGACAAAAAAAGAGCAGGATACCGTGAAAGACATGAAGATTGTGCAGGAAATGTATGCCAGAGGATTTGAATTCATGCCCATGGATATATTCAAGGCGCAGGCGCATGCCTTTCAAATTATAGATGGCAAATTGATGCCATCTTTAGACAGTGTGGAAGGGCTGGGCGATAAGGCGGCTGATGCCGTGGTGGAAGCGGCAAAAGACGGCCCATTCCTCTCCAAAGATGATTTCCGCCAGCGCACGAAAGTCTCCAAGACCGTCATTGATT
The DNA here is from genome assembly GCA_947565885.1 of uncultured Lachnospiraceae bacterium. Lineage (GTDB taxonomy): Bacteria > Bacillota > Clostridia > Lachnospirales > Lachnospiraceae > Petralouisia. Next base: position 3,313 of record CANOHX010000127.1, on the reverse strand, counting down.
TGATGGACGACCTGGGAATCCTAGGTGAGCTGCCGGAATCCAATCAGCTGTCGCTGTTTGATTGAAATTAAGGGAACGCGGGTTTAATCAGTGTCTCCTTATATTTCAGAGCCCCACGCCACAGACATGCCAGCGAAGCCGTCATATGCCTCTGTCGAGGCTTTTGTCTGTGGCTGAGGGGGATAATCCCTCTCATGGAAAATAAGAGTCAGCCTTTTTTAAATAAATTTGAAAAGTCTGACTTTTATTTTCCATGGGGCTCTGTATCATTAGACAAACTCAATATAATTCTCAGCCATTTTGGCAATTCTTGCCAGGGCATAGACTTCGATTCCCTGGCTTAAGAGTTTTTCCCGTCCCGGCTGGAAAGATTTCTCAATGAGGACGGCAAAACCTGCGATTGTGGCGTGCGACATGCGCAGCAGCCTGAGGGCCGCTGTGGCTGCTTCGCCGTTGGCAAGGAAGTCATCGACAATCAATACATGGTCGTTGTCGCTGATATATTTCTTGGAAAGCGTAAGTTCATAGTTGGTCTCCTTGGTGAAAGAGGTGACTACAGTCTGGTAAAGATCCTGGTTGAGAATCTTTGACGGCTGTTTTTTGAGGATAATCAGCGGCACATCCATAGCAACTGCTGTCATGAGGGCAGGGGCAATGCCAGAGCTTTCGATGGTAGCGATTTTTGTAATTCCTCTGTCCTTAAAATGTTCGGCGATGTCTTTTCCCATTTCCTGCATAAGCAGGGGATCAATCTGATGGTTAATAAAACTGTCCACTTTCAGAATATGTTCATTTACGGCAAGTCCGTCTTTTTTTATTTTATCTTCTAATAACTTCATTTTTTCACCTCGTATGATAATATATGGTAAATTTAACAATATTTTTCTTAGGGAAACGCTGATTTAATCAGTGTTTCCTTAGAAATATTATTCAAAATACATCTGATAAATATTTTCCATCATGTATTCAGAAAAAGAATCTTCTAATTCAGGAAATTCCTCTGTCAGCAAACGGCTGATATTTTCCGAACGCAGATAATATAATTCTTCCAGAGAAATATCCCCTTCGTCTACACCATGGGAAATCGCATCGGCTGAGTAGTGCTCTGAGAACCAGTTGCGAATCCGGCAGATATCAGATTCTTCTTTGGATTTGACAGGAATGAGTCTTCTCCTGGCGTGAAAAGCCCGAATGCTCACAAGCAGGAAGATAAGGAAGAGGATTCCCAGGACAATTGTTGCCATCAGCAATGTGGTAAAAGGGATATCCAATGGGAAAATATCTGTCCAAACCAATATCAGAACAGAAAATCCCACAATTCCCAGAAACAGAAAGGACCATGCAGTGGAAGAGGCATCTTCAATTTTCTTGCCGGCTTCCACATAAGTATGTTTCTGTTTCACTGTCGTATCTGCCATTTATCCTACCTCCAGTACCTGTCAGGCGTGATATAACTGTAATCGGTAACATTTATTAGAAATGCTGATTAAAGTGTTTCATTGACACTATTATATATGAAATGGGCACATATTACAATCATTTTAGGAAAATCTCATTGCAGAAGGAAAAAATATTCTATATACTAGGAGGAAAGCAAATGCGAAGCATTTCTGGAATGCTTTCCGACGAATTGGCAGGTGACGCAAAGCGGCGCGTGCCGTTACTGATTAGGAGGAAAGCAAATGCGAAGCATTTCTGGAATGCTTTCCGACGAATTGGCAGGTGACGCAAAGCGGCGCGTGCCGTTACCGATTAGGAGGAAAGCAAATGCGAAAAATAACAGAGGGTGTGTACAGATAAATGAGAATTACGATATTAGCAGTAGGAAAAGTGAAAGAACGCTTTTACCGGGAGGCAGTTGAGGAATTTGTAAAGCGGCTTAGCCGTTATTGTAAGCTTGAGATTATTGAGGTGGCAGATGAGAAGACGCCGGATGGTTCAAGTGAAGCGGAAGAGAGGAAAATTTTAGAGAAAGAGGGCATACGTCTGACTAAGCATTTGCGGGATGAGGCATGGGTCTGCGCCCTTGCAATTGATGGCAAGCGGCTCGATTCCGTAAGTTTTTCCAATAAAATAGAACAGCTTGGAATTTCAGGCGTAAGTCATATTCAGTTTGTAATCGGCGGTTCTCTGGGACTTTCGGAATCTGTTCTTGAACGAGCCGATTTTAAAATTAGTTTTTCTGAGATGACATTCCCCCACCAACTGATGCGGGTGATTTTACTGGAACAGATTTACCGTGGGTATCGGATTATGATGAAAGAACCATATCACAAGTAAGCGCGAAAGAGAACGGGAGTTCAGACAGAATAAAGAGAATAAGAGTTAGGGAAACACTGATTAGAGTGTTTCCCGCGCCGGATTTGCGCCGCGAAGCGGCATATTCTTTTGCAAATCCGTGTGCATCCACCGGAGGTTCTAAGGTAACGATGATTTAATCAGCGTTTCCTTATATTTTAACCCCATGGCAGTGTGTGGCGGTTCTGACTTAAAGTTCCAAATGTGCAAAATTAACTGTAAAAGAGAAAACGGAGAGGTTTAGCTATGTCGAATTTTGAAGTGATACATAAAGAAGAATCAATTTATGTGCAAAAAGAAACTGGTACAGAAGTCAATTATTATATTTTTGATGAATCTGAGATCCACCTGAATAAAATTATGCCGCATACCATTCAAGAGTGGCATTTTCACGAAAAAATTGATGAAACCCTTTTAATCACGAAAGGAAAAATACTGTGTAAATATATAGACGAAGATGAAGTTGAAAAATCTTGTTATGCAGTAAAAAACGATATGATAAAGGTTCATGATAGTGTGCACACATTTGAGAACGATACAGATGACATAACTGAATTTATCGTATTTCGATTTGTACCGGATGGAAGAGACAAAAGAGAGCTGATAAAGAATGATAAAACAGTAGTTTTGCGTTAGAACAAGAAAGGAGAATTATGAGAACGCATGATACTATGCATCTATTATAAACAGTGGGAAAAACGTGCCGCAGATTATGCCGCAGGGAAATTGGGTCAGGAAATGGGGATTCGAAGCAGAGAGCAGTGTACGTGTAGAGTGCTTCCCAAATAAACTGGTTATTTTGGTTACAATTCACTCGTCAGACAATATGGAGATAATCACATGCTTGCATGATGATTTCTCCATTTGTACTGATGAAGGGAACGGTGCTAAGTCCCAGTGGGACTTGTTCAGCACGGACCGAAACAAAGTGCAGAACAATCTATGAGCAAAGTTAGCATTTGACCTGAGGGGGGGACCATATGGCATGAGGAGGGACCCACGAAGTGGGAGGAGC
>CANOHX010000126.1 GCA_947565885.1 uncultured Lachnospiraceae bacterium | reverse complement strand
AGTGGGACGAATGATGGAGCGGAAAACTTGTGCGCAAAGACGGAAGCATAAAGGAGGAGGCTGTTCTCAGCATGGAGGGGCAAATGGGAGCATTACCTTATTTCTTGCATTGATTATGACACTGGTGTTCTCGCTGTTCTTTTCTCTGCTGGAAGCTGTGCGGGTACAGGCATTAGGTGAGATTGCAGCCCGCAGCCTCCTGTTGGAACTGGAGTCTGCTTTTGGAGAATACCAATCCAATCTGTGGAGAGATTACGGAGTGCTGTTTCTTGATGGGAGCAATGGAGAGGGGGAACTGGATTTGGCGTTATTGGAAAGGCACAGAATGGAGGAGGCAGCGTTAGAACAGAAGGCAAGTGGATTTTTTCAGATGGCATTACGGAATATAGAGTTTACAGGATATACCCTGGCAACTGATGACGGCGGCACTGCCTTCCGAAAACAGGCGTGTGCAGCTATTCAGGCACAGCTTGCGTCAGGGGCGGCAGAGACGTTGCGGGAGACATCCGAAAAGGGCAAGGAGTTGGCTGAGGAGAGTAAGAATCATCAGGAACAATGGAATTCTGCAAAAGATGCGATGATGAAAGCAGATGAAATAGAAAAGGAAAAGGCGGAGGAATCTACCGCGGCGGGAAATGAGGTTGGGAAGACAGCAGCCGCCGCCACAGCAGGAAATGAGGTTGGGAAGACAGCCAAAAAGCTGCCGGCAAACCCGGTGGATTCTGTAGATGTATGGAAAAAATCTATGACGCTTGCCCTGGTGATGGAAAACCCGGCTGAGATTTCCAGTAAGGCAATCTTGCTTTCAGAAACGCTTGCAAAACGCGAGTTAGCAGAGGGGAACTGGCAGACGCCGGAGAGCGGCAGCCTGGACAAGTTATGGTTTCTGCAATACTTGGACCGTTATTTTTCCTGTGGAAGCGGTGCGGGCAAAAAGGGAGCAAAAAACCATGCGTTGGAATATGAATTGGAATACTGCGTGGCAGGAAAAGGTTCCGACCAGGAAAATCTGGAAAAAACGGTGAAAGAACTTCTCTTGATTCGAGAAGCAGGAAATTTTATGACTATCATGCAGGATGGAAAGAAACAGGCGCTTGCTCTTGAGATAGCTACGGCGGCAGTGGGGTTTACTGGACTGGCTCCTCTGATTCAGGCAGTACAGGTGGGTATTTTGCTGGCGTGGAGTTATATTGAAAGCGTTTTGGATGTTCGCTGCCTGTTGGCTGGAGGAAGCGTCCCGCTGGTGAAGGCGGTCTCTGACTGGAAGAGCGACGTATCTTTGGGGGAAAAAATGCTGGCAGATAAGAAGAATAAAACAGAGAGCAGCAAGGATGGGCTGAATTATCGTCAATATCTGCAGATTCTGCTTTTACTGGTTCCCGACAGTACATTGGCATACCGCGCTATGGATATTATAGAGCAGAATGTTGCGCTGGATGAGTCGGATTTTCACATGGACTGCCAGATTCACGGCGTTCAGGCGGATGTGCTCTATACGGCATCTCCTCTGTTCCTCGGTTTCGTTACCGCCTGGAAAGCCAAAGACGGAACATATCATTTTCGTGAATATAGCGAACTTACATATCTTGGAAAAGACTGATTAAATCAGTTTTTCCCTAAATTAAATCTGGGCTTGTAAGGAGGGTATGAGAAAGTGCCTCGTAGAATAAAAAAAGAAAGGAAAAGAATCTCTCTCAGGCAATTTAATATCAAAGGAAAAATTAATAGAGGAATCCTCTCATGGGAGGCACTTTCCCATACCCTCCCCAAGGGTTCCTTAACATTGGAAGCTGCCCTGGTCCTGCCGTTATTTCTGTTTGCGGCGGCAACCGTCCTGTCATTGTTTCTAATGCTGCAAGTGCAGTATGTTGTCGGAAATTCATTGGATTTGGCTGTAGCCGATACGGCACTTCTGAGGGAAAAAACACCTGCCGAGGCAGAAACGCTTACAAAGACAGCGTTTTATAAAGAGCTTGCAGTGCAAAAAGGTTCCTTGTCGTTAATAAAAAATGGAATTGCAGGGTTTTCCTGGAAAAATACAAACGTCGATGATTCATATATCAATGCGTTTGTTACATATCAGATCAGGTTTCCCATCCGTTTTTTCGCAGTAAGTACGATGAAAGTCTCAGATAAACGAAGAATCCACCGTTGGACTGGCCGGCAGATACGAGGAACTGGCAGTAAGGGGGAAGCATGGGTATATGTGACGCCAAACCAGAGCGTTTACCATGTAAGCCGGGAGTGTTCGCATCTGAAACTTTCTGTCAAGCCAATGAAAGCTTCTGTTCTGAAAAAAGGAGGTTCTTACGCGCCCTGTGGGCATTGTGCCAAAGGATTGGCAGGGGGAAGCACGGTATATGTAACGACAGAGGGAGACTGTTACCATTACCGTATTGACTGCAGTGGTTTAAAACGGACTGTTTATATGGTGAAGAGGTCGCAGGTGAAAGGAAAGGGAGCATGTTCCCGGTGTGGAGGAAAATAATGCAGAAAATAATCGTATTAGGGCTTTTGGGCTTTTGCAGCCTGGAAGATTTGAAATATAAACATCTGACAGTGATTTACATTCTTATGTTTGGAATTGGCGGTGTGGTATTGCATCTGTTTATGCCAGTGTGTTCCATCTATAGTATTTTATGCGGAATGCTTATTGGAGCGTTCATGCTGTTGGTCAGCCTTATCACGCGCGGCAGTGTGGGCTTGGGAGATGGGATTTTGCTTGTCGTTACAGGGGTATATCTTGGTGGATATGGGAATCTTGTACTGATGATGATGGGTCTGTTACTTGCTTCTTTTTGGTCATTGGGGCTTTTGGCTTTGAAGAGGAGGCAACGGAAAGATGAGATTGCCTTTGTGCCTTTTCTTCTGCTGTCGTATTTTGTCATGTTATGTGGAGGTGTATGAAGATGCGTATGGGGAAGCAACGTACAGTTCGCTTAGTCTGGGGGAAAGGAAGCCTTACTGTGGAGGCGGCAGTCGTGATACCTATTGTCCTGCTATGCGTTCTGTGGATTATGCGGGCAGGAATTGCACTTTATGGCAGTACAGAGGAACTTGTACAGGAGCAGGAAATGTGGGAAGGGTTTCAGCCGGCAGCAAAATTCAGGCGTCTGGAACTGCTGGGAGATTTGCTCGATGCATTATCATAAAAACATACATTCCATATGGGAATCGTATGGTAATCTTTGAAATTATTGATAAGCATGGAAGTGGAGGAATTAATGGAAGTATCCTATAAGAAAAATTTAGGCAGGAGCTATATGTGCATTGAGGAACAAGGTCAGCCTCTGGAGCCACATGAACTGCATATGTTGGAAAATTGCAGCATTCCTGGCTTTCTGCAGCTGCAGACTAATATTTATGAGGGAAAACATCGGTATTTGTATGATATCAGCGGGAAACAGCAGTTAGAAGATTATTTTGCCGGAAAAAAGGTTGGAAATGAAATGCTGCAGCAATTTCTGTTTTCTGTCTACGAAGTATGTACAGATTTGCCAGAGTATCTGCTGCGCGAGGAAGGATTATGCCTGGAACTGAGGTTTATCTATGTCAATCTGGAAAATGGCAGCCTGAAGTTTACTTATCTGCCATTCTATGATAAGAATCTGGCGGAAGCCTTTGAGTCATGTATAGAACAGCTTTTGCGCAAACTTGACCATCAGGATAAGGCAGCAGTGGAACTGGGCTATCGTGTATATCAGCTTTGTTCCGGGGGCAATGCAAATATCGGGCAGGTGTTGAAGGCGGTTTTGGGTGAAAAATTATATTTGCAAGAGGAAGCTTCCCTGGAGGCACAAGCAAACAGCGCATATGAAAATTCACGAAAGGCAGACGAAAGCATAGGCATAGAGGAAAGCGAGCAGGGGAAAAAGAGAGCTGGCATGAAGAATCTGTATGAATCAGCGTGGCGGCAACAGGTGAAAAGCTGCAAGGTACAGCCGAAAGGGGTGTTTAGGGAGTTTCTGCCTGATTTTTGGAAAGCGTTTGCGCGCCTGGTTGGAAAAGCAGGGGTAAATTATCATATCATGGCGGAGAAAAAGCCAGCTTTAAAATTTGTGAACATGCCCAAGAGAGAGAAAAAAGAAAGGTTTGTGAACATGCCTAAGAAAGAGAAGAAAGAAAGGTTTGTGGACATGTCCCAAAGAGAAAAAGAAGAAAGGCTTGTGAACATGCCCCAAAGAGAAAAAGAAGTAAATTCTTTAGATTTGTCAGAAAACAGGGAAGAAACAGGGATAGGGCAGACAGAGGAGATGCCTTTGCATGCCACGGAAATATTGGCAGTTCAGTTTCCAAAGCCCATGGGGAAATTGGTATATAGGGGGAATCATTCCTGTGGGGATATTCAGGTTGAGGGTGAGGAGTTTCTTGTCGGAAAAAACAGTGAGCAGGTTTCCGGCGTAATTTCAGCGGAGGGAGTCAGCCGCCTTCATGCCAGGATTACATTTCGGGATGACAGATATTTTATTGAAGACCTGAATTCCACCAATGGGACGTATTTAAATGATACCGCTTTGGAGTACCATCAGCCCTGTGAACTGAAGATAAACGACCGGATTCGCTTTGCTACAGAGGAATATATGTTCGAATAATTTTGTGAAAAAACAGATATAGGTTTGACAATATTCGGAAAAAGTACTATAATTGCAAAGTATTTTTTAATTAGTAACTATTAATAATTTACAATGAAGGAGTGTGGATTTATGAAAAGACCAGAGTTTTTTAAACGCGTGCTAGCTGGATCTCTTGGCATTATGCTGGCATTTTCTGATGCTGTGCCCGCTATGGCGGCACAAGAACAGGAGAGCGTTATTGAAGCTGAAGCTGTAGAGACGACCGAAGAACAGCAGGATGCAGTTCAGCAGGAAGTTCAGCCAGTGGCAGAAGGAGAGCAAGAGGCCCAGCCAGTGGCAGAGGGGCAGGAAGTTCAGCCAGTGACAGAAGAACAGAAAGAAGAGATTCTGCCAGAGACAGAGGAGCAGGGGGAAGAAGCAGTTCAGGAAGAGACGGACGTGCAGGTAGAATCTGCAGAGGCAAAGGAAGTGATGGCTGGGGAAGAAGGAGAGCAGCCAGGAACGGGAGATGAACCAGGGACAGGAGATGAGCCAGGAACGGGCGACCCGGAGCCGGTAAAGCCAAATCCTTCTGTCACAACACCAAGTATTGATGTTAGCTGGAATTCATCGTCTGCTAGTTTTTACTTAAATTATTCAAGAACTGATTGCGACCATGTCGAATTGTCCGTAGTCGCTGCAAGTACAGGTTCTGTTGTGTATAACGATAATTATTATTATTCTGGAGATTATATATCTTCAAGTTCTTTTAATGACAGTAAGACAGGTAAATCGAATCTTGTATCTGGTGAGAGATATACGTTTGTTTTGACGCCGTATGCCTATGACGATGATTATAATACTATTACGGGTACGGCGGTAAGCGCTGTCTGGACGGCTCCGGTTGTTGCGGCAGTACAGGGGCTGGCTGTAAAAGAGATGACCTCCTCTGGTTTTTTCTTTACGCATTCCGTAGTGGCAGAGGGAACCATACGTTATGAGTATTCTGCCAACCAGGCGTTTGATGAAAAGGTTGCAGATGTATATTATAAGTATAACTACGATTATGATGAAGGTTATTACGGTGAAGATGATATTATTCCTTATGGTGAGATGGAGCCGGGAACCCCATATTATGTGCGCGCATGTGTTTTCTACCATGGCATGCAGGGAGCATATTCCAATGTGGTGCAGGTGAAAGCGCCGGTTGCAGAAGTAATAGGAATAGGGACAGAAATCTTTGACCAGAGCGTTACGCTGAAGTTGAGTGCGGGCAATGGCACCCGGACCGGTTTCCAGATAGACAGGAAAGAGGGCAAGGGCAAGTATCAGAATTTGATTACTACAAGAAAACGCACCTTTAAGGATACTGGGCTTACCAAGGATACCAAGTATACCTACAGGGCGCGTGCTTATTATTACAACCCTGCTACCAAGAAGTATATCTATGGAGACTATACCTATGAAACGGTAGAAACTGGTGCAGCGGCATTGAATCTGAAAGCAAAGCTTTCCGGCAAGTCTGCGATTAAGCTGACCTGGAAGAAAGTTCCGTCTGCTGCAGGATATGATATTTACCGCAGCGTTGGTTTTTCAGAGAGTAACACAATCAAATCAGGAGAGAACTATAATTTCAGTAAGTATGAATTTGTAAAGAGCCTGAAGAAGAAATCAGCTTCTTTTACAAACAAAAAACTGGCTGCAGGATATTACAACTATATCGTAAAGGCATACAAGAATGTAAAAGGCAAGAAAGTATATATTACAGATGACTATGCCGGCGCTGAGGTAAAAGGTACATTTAGCATGAGTTCACGGGTAAGCGTTTATAAAAGGGCGCAGAATCCCAAGAATGGTACGGTCAGCATTGCCTGGTATCCTGTTCCGCAGGCAAAAGGTTACGAGATTACAGCATATGATAATACGAAGAGGCAGTGGGTATCTGTGAAAAAACTGGGCGCTAAGGCAACTACTGCTGTCCTTCCGGCTTCTCCGTTAGGAAAAAGTGTACAGTATAAGATACGTGCATTCAGCGGCAATAAGTATTGTGTTGGAGATTCTGTGGATGTACGGGGCTGCCTTGCGGTAGTTACTGGCGTGAAAGCGCAGGCTACGGCAAATGGCATTACTGTTTCCTGGAAACCAGTAGCTGGGGCATCTTATTATAGAGTATTCCGCAGCGCTGATTCTTATGATACATATAATGCAGATACTAAGACATATAATTATGATGGTTATGAGGATACAGTAGATGTACGTGTATTTAAGGCTGCCAGCCTCACAGACAATTATTACTATACTTTAGGCAGCAACACCACTGCTAAGCTGCAGAGGGATTACGAAGCAGAACAGAAACTGGCATATCAGAGCCCATATTATAGCGATTATTACCGTGACTTAGATAAGATTCCTGGAACATCCGTGACAGATTATGTTTATAGCTATTATGAGCCGGTATATGATGATAAGGGAATTGCTTACAAATATAACGTTGAACCATATGGACCTCAGAACGATGTGACTTACAACTATTATGTAATTGCATATTGTGAACTGAAAGATCCAGTTACAGGAAGTGTTTACACAGCGCAGAGTTATGGTGCAGGCCAGTCGGCAGAAGGAACAATTTCTGTTACAGCGAAAAAGGCGCCCAAAATCAGCAAAGTTAAGGCAGGCAAGAAGAGCGCGACTGTTACGTTCAAGAAAGCAGCTGGTGCAAATAAGTACTTTATTTATCGTTCAACTTCCAAAAAGAAAGGGTTTGCACTTGTAGGAGTTTCGACAAAGACGACGTTCAAAGATAAAAACCTCAAGTCCAAGAAGAAATATTATTACAAAATTAAGGCAGTTTACAGTAACGGACTTGGCGAAGACATGGTATCTGGATTCTCTAACGTGAAAAACGTCAAAGTTAAATAAAAATTTGATTCATTGCAAATCGGGGCTATTTATTAGCCTCGATTTTGCACTTTATGAGAATTGTTGACTTTATCTGCAAAACTTTATATACTAATAGAACAAATATTAAGTTATGCTAAAAACATTTGGAGGCTTTTGGTATGAAAGTAAATATTTATTATGGAGGGAGGGGGCTTTTGGACGACCCCACTCTGTATGTAGTGAATAAAATGCAGGAAGTACTGACGGAACTGAGGGTAGAGGTGGTGCGATATAATATATACGAGGATAAGAACAGTATATCGACATTACCCCAGACGATTAAGGATGCGGATGGGATTATTTTGGCAACTACCGTAGAATGGCTGGGAATCGGCGGATATATGCAGCAGTTTTTGGATGCCTGCTGGCTGTACGGAGATAAAGAGAAGATTTCCCAGACCTATATGCAGCCGATTGTCATGTCGACTACTTATGGAGAGCGTGAGGGAGAGATTACGCTTGCCAATGCGTGGGAATTTTTGGGCGGCCTGCCCTGCAGCGGCCTGTGCGGCTATGTGGAAGATTTGGTTGCTTTTGAGATGAATCACGACTATACGGTGATTATAGAGAAAAAAGCGGAAAACCTTTACCGTACGATCTCACAGAAACAGAAGAGCCTGCCTAACAGCAATCAGGCAATTCGGCAGTCCGTGCTGCGGACACAGCAGCTTGAACTGACGCCGCAGGAGAGCGAGCAGCTTTCCAAGTATGTTGCTGATGATGTCTATGTAAAGAAACAGAAAGAGGATATTGAGGAACTGAGCAGTATGTTTAAGGATTTGCTCGGTCAGAAGGATGAGGACGAGGAGATGGCATACCTGATGGAACTGGAGGCGCATTTTGTTCCTCAGGAGGACTTCGCCGCCAACTACCTGTTCATGATTGATGGAAAGAAGAAGCCGCTGTCTGTGGAAATAAAGAATGACGAAGTGAACGTCTACTATGGGCAGAGTGAAAAGATTGATGTGTATACGAAGCTGACAACTGCCGTGATGGACAACATCGTCCATGGAAGAATGACGTTCCAGAGGGCGTTTATGACCGGGGAAATGACGGCGAAAGGGAACTTTAAGACGTTGAAAATGTTGGACCAGGCATTTATTTTCAGTTAGAAAGGAGAGATTATGAGAGATTCAAACTGTATTTTCTGCAAA
>CANOHX010000125.1 GCA_947565885.1 uncultured Lachnospiraceae bacterium | reverse complement strand
TCCCCTCATGAATGAGGGGTTAGGGGAGTTGAAGTGTCGAAGACACTTTCTTGTCAGATATACTCCTTGACAATCTCCATAAATTTATCATGTTGTTCTGCGGTAAATTGTTCATAGGTCATGTTCTTTGCGGCAATCTCTTTGCCAAGTTCGGCAAGGAACTCAGGGATTTCCGATTCCAGCATAACTCCCAGCTCTTCGCCGAAAGCTTCTTCGCCCTCAATTTCACAGCCGTTTTCAAAAACCGCAAAGGCAGGTTTGGGACCGTCCGGCGTCTGTTTTACGCCGCCGCGGAATCCCAGAGGTGCAATCTGGTGCGCGGAGCAGGAAGAAGGACAGCCGGAGATATGGATCTGAGGGAGTACACCGTCCGCGAAGTTCTCTTTACGGACCCGCTCTACGCAGGCGTGAAGCAGGCTTTGGGAATCTCTTGCGCCCACCTGGCAGATGGAAGCCCCGATACAGGCAATGGAAGATTCGAAGGTGTTCTTGGCGCTGTCTGCGGTAAGAGCAAGGATTTCCTCTGCCTCAGAAGCTGTCAGGTTAATGATATACATGTTCTCGTCTGGAGAGAGCCGCACTCGTACATCCTCCATCGGAAGGATGGCAGCGTACAATTTGCGGAAAAATTCAGGTTTGGGGCTGCCGCCAATGGGATGATAGGAAACGGCGTAAAGCCCTGGCTGTTTCTGGGGGATGGCCCGGGGGTTGTCCAGGCTGCTGTTATCGCCCTGTTTGGTAATCTCAGGGATGGCAACAGTAAGGTCCAAATCCTCCTCATCCAGAACTTTGGCTAGCTTTTCCTGGTATGCTTTCACGTATCTTTCTGTTCCCAGGGTTTCCTGCATGAAACGGGTGCGGGCCTTTCCGCGGTTTTCGTAGTTGCCGTGGGCAAGAAAGGTATCTATCATTGCCTTGATATAGTAGAGGATTTTCTCAGGGGCAATATCGCATGCTACCAGGGCGCCCATCCGGGGTTCGCGCCCCAACCCTCCGGCGCTGTATACGTCAAAGCAGCCGTTCTCTTTTGCCACAAATCCCAAATCACGGAATGTAGCGTGGGTGACATTTTCTTTACAGTTGGAAAAACATACTTTCAGCTTGCGGGGAAGCTTTACCTTTTTGATAAAACCAAGCAGGTAGTCTGCTGCTTCCTCTGCGTAGGGCAGGACATTGAAATACTCGCCCTTCTGTACGCCGGAAAGCGGGGAACACATAACATTCCGTGGAAAATCACCGCCGCCTCCTCTGGTGATGATGCCATGGTCAAAAGATTCCTGAATAAGTTCACAGACCTGTTCGGCGGACAGGTTGTGTAGCTGTAAGCTCTGGCAGGTTGTAATGTGTGTGAGTGAGATATTGTATTTCTCAACACTGTCCACGATAAATTTGAGCTGTTCTTTGGTGATTTCTCCGCCGGTAAGGCGCAGGCGCAGCATACTTGCCCCGCCGCCCCTCTGGGCATAACTGCCGAAGCCGCCGGAAAACCCTTTGTACTGCGCGACGTTAATTTCTTTTTTGTAGAACTTGTCCGTCATTTCATCAAATTCTTTTAAATCTCCACGAAATTCTTCTACGTGATTTCTCATGATAACCTCCTGCTAAAATGATTGCGGGTAATTTCATTCTGTATATAAGATACCCCAAATTTTCCATATTATATCATAACCAATTTTAAAATGAAAGGTCGACTGTGTGGAAGTTTTGCTGGAAGTATGGTAAAATGACCTAAGGAGGGACAAAATGACATGAGGAGGGACCCACGAAGTGGGAGGAGTCCTGATGTCTTTTAACGGATTTCATTAAAGGAAAAAGAAGCTGGGAGGATGCCTTAGGTCACTGGGAGCGGCCAAAGAAGTAAAATATGACCTGAGAAATTAGAACTGGAGATGAAAATATATGAGAAAAGCACTGTTTTTTGATATTGACGGAACTATCTGGGATGACAGCCATACGATTCCAGACAGCACGAGGGAGGCATTCCGCAGGCTGAAAGAAAAGGGGCATTGCCTGTTTATCAGCAGCGGCAGGACCAGGGTATTTATCCCGGACAAGGAACTTCTGCCCCTGGGGTTTGACGGCATACTGGCGGGCTGCGGCACGTATGGGGAGTTTCAGGGGGAAGTAAAGTTTTACCATCAGATTCCGCAGGAAGAAATTTGGCGTGTCAATGATTTTTTGCGGAGCGTGGACGCTGCATATATTTTGGAGGGCAGGCATTACCTGTATCTGGATGAAGAGCGTTTCCCACAGGAATCCGTATTTCCGCAAAAGCTGAAAAGCAGTATGGGGGACAGGCTTATCCGTGTTACTGGAAATGAGGAGCGGCTTGAGGTCAGCAAGTTCTGCGCCAATTATCTGCAGGAGGCTGCAAAGCAGCAGGAATTAGAGCGCGTGTTAGAGCCGGGATATACGGTCATACACCGGGGCGGGGATTTTATGGAGATTGTGCCCAAAGGATTTAACAAGGCAACCGGGATACAGGAAATGTGCCGGCTGCTTGCGATTGCACATGAAGATACATATTCGTTCGGGGATAGTACGAATGACCTTGATATGTTGGAGTATACGGCGCATTCTGCGTGTATGGGCGATGGGATGCAGCAGGCCAAAGATGTGGCGGATTATGTGACAGCGCCGCTTTGGGAGGATGGGATATATAAAGCATGTGAGCATTATGGGCTTTTATAACAGTCTGGTTTCTGTTGTTGGCATGTGCTGAACTGTTTATAAAAATTTTATAATGTTTAATATTTGCAATATTGACAAATACTGGGAAAAAGAATAGCATGAACGGAAAACGGTAAAAAAGGGAGGAAGACATGGGAAAGATAATGAAATATTTAGGCGAACACAAAGCAGCTGTCATTGTCATCTTTTTGCTGCTGATTGTGCAGGCGTACTGTGATTTGTCGCTTCCCCAATATATGTCTGATATTGTGGATATTGGAATTCAGCAGAGCGGTATTGAATATGCTGTGCCGGAGGAGATGCGTGCGCAGACAATGGAAGGCCTCTGTTTGTTTCTGTCTGAGGACGATGCTGCCAGGCTGCAGGACTCCTATCGGCAGACCGAAGATGGGAATTATAGCCTGAAAGATTTGCAGACAGAGGAACTACAGGACTTAGAGGCCATGCTTGGCCTGCCAATGGTGGCAATGTCCTCCGTTACGCAGGAGACAGGCATGGAAGTCGGAGACCTTAAGGCCATGCTCGAAAGCGGGCAGATGACAAAGGAACAGGTACTGCAGGCTGAAGATGCAGCGAAGGAGAACATGGGCGACATGAGCGATTCCATCATCTCCCAGAAGGCAAGGCTCATGGTAAGGCAGGAGTATGAAGCGTTAGGGTATGATATGGGCGCTTATCAGAACCGTTATATGCTGCGCATCGGCGGCAAAATGCTTGCCGTGTCGATTGTGATGATGCTCGCTGCCATCGTGGTTGGGCTGTTTGCCTCCAGGACTTCGGCAAAGATTGGCATGACGCTCAGAGGCAGGGTGTTTCATAAAGTAGTACGCTTTTCGGGCAGTGAGATGGAACAGTTTTCTACAGCGTCCCTGATTACCAGGAGCACCAACGATATCCAGCAGGTGCAGATGGTGTCTGTACTGTTGCTGCGTATGATTTTATATGCGCCGATTATTGGCGTTGGCGGTGTATGGAAAGTATCCAGCACGAAGACGGGTATGGGCTGGATTATCGGCATTGCCGTGGGAAGCATTATCCTGTTGGTGGGTGTGCTGATGGCAGTTACCATGCCGAAATTCAAGAAGATGCAGACCTTGGTGGACCGTCTGAATCTTGTTTCCAGGGAGATTTTGACCGGCGTTCCGGTTATCCGTGCATTTTCCAGGGAGAAATTTGAGGAACAGCGGTTTGCGGGGGCAAATCGGAATTTGATGCAAACGCAGCTTTTTACCAGCAGGGTAATGTCCATGATGATGCCGGCGATGATGCTGATTATGAACGGCATCACGGTGATGATAGTCTGGTTTGGCGCGCAAGGCGTGGATTTGGGCAATCTCCAGGTGGGGGATATGATGGCGTTTATCACCTATACGATGCAGATTGTCATGGCATTTCTGATGATCACCATGGTATCTGTAATGCTGCCGCGGGCAGGTGTTGCAGCAGACCGTATTGAGGAGGTAATCAGGACGAAAGAGACCATTCTGGATCCTGAGGACCCGGCAGATGAAGGCAAGGCAAACTGGCATGGGGAGGTAGCGTTTGAAGATGTTTCTTTCCGCTATCCGGGAGCAGATGAAGACGCTATCTGCCATATCTCATTCCGTGCAAAACCTGGGCAGACAACAGCCATAATCGGAAGTACAGGATGTGGAAAGTCCACGGTGCTGAACCTGATTCCCAGATTTTATGATGTTACGGCGGGAAGGATTACCATGGACGGCGTGGATATCCGGCAGATGAGCCAGAAGAAACTCCGTGATCTGATTGGTTACGTGCCCCAGAAAGGCGTGCTGTTTTCTGGGACGATAGCTTCTAATATAGGTTTTGCAGGCAATGTCTCAGAAGCGCAAATTAGGGAGGCGGCAAGGATTGCCCAGGCACAGGAATTTATTCAGGAGAAAGAAGAGCAGTTTGACAGTCCGATAGCCCAGGGCGGGACGAATGTCTCCGGTGGTCAGAAGCAGCGGCTATCCATTGCTAGGGCGATAGCAAAAAATCCCCAGGTATATCTGTTTGACGACAGTTTCTCTGCACTGGATTATAAGACGGATGTAACGCTCAGGAGAGCGTTGGCAGAGAAGACGAAATCGGCAGTGGTAATTATTGTTGCACAGCGAATTAGCACTATCCTCCATGCAGATCAGATTATTGTTCTTGAGGAGGGGGAAGTTGCAGGTATCGGAACCCATCAGGAATTGATGGAAAGCTGTGAGACTTATCAGGAAATTGCAAGGTCCCAGCTCTCGGAGCAGGAACTTGCCAGTCAAGGAGGTGTCGGCTGATGGGTGAACAGAGAAGACCGCAAAGGATGCGGCACGGACATGGGCATGGACCGGGTCCGGGCGGCATGATGCCCGGAGAGAAAGCCAAGAATTTCAGGGGCACGGCGAAGAAATTGCTGCAATATATGGGACGTTATAAAATAGGTGTTTTTACAGTGCTGGTTTTTGCTGTGGCTTCCACGGTGTTTGGCATTACCGGTCCTAAAATATTGGGGAATGCCACAACGGAGCTGTTTAACGGACTGGTGGCAAAAGTCACAGGCACAGGCGCGATTGATTTTGGCAGAATCGGGGAAATATTGTTATTTCTGTTGGGAATTTATCTGTTCAGCGCTTTCTGTTCCTTTATCCAGAGCTATATCATGATGGGCATTACACAGAAGGTATGTTTCCGCTTCCGTGAAGATATTTCTAAGAAAATTAACTGTATGCCCATGAAATATTTTGAGTCGCGGACTGTGGGAGAGGTGCTGTCGAGGATTACAAATGATGTGGATACGTTAGGGCAGGGGCTGAATCAGAGCATAACGCAGCTGATTACTTCAGTTACCATGCTGATTGGCATTTTGGTGATGATGCTCAGCATCAGCCCGCTCATGACCTTGATTGCGCTGGTAATCCTGCCGATTTCCGGCATATTGATTGCCCTTGTGGTTAAGTTTTCTCAGAAATACTTTGTGGCGCAGCAGGAATACCTGGGCAAAATCAATGGCCAGGTGGAAGAAGTCTACAGTGGGCATAATATCGTCAGGGCTTTCAACAAAGAAGAAGATATGCTGCAGGAATTTAACGAGACGAATGACGTTCTGTTTGCGTCGGCATGGAAATCGCAGTTTTTATCCGGCATGATGCAGCCGATTATGAATTTTGTAGGTAACCTTGGCTATGTGGCAGTGGCAGTCGTGGGCGGGATGCTTGCTATCCGCGGTACGATTCAGGTAGGTGAAATCCAGTCCTTTATCCAGTATGTGCGTCAATTTACCCAGCCGATTTCCCAGGTGGCGCAGGTATCGAATATGCTGCAGGCAACGGCGGCAGCAGCAGAGCGTGTCTTTGAATTCTTAGAAGAGGAAGAAGAGGAGCCTGTACTGCAGCCGCTTAAGAAGGATGGAATGGAAGGTAGGGTATCTTTTGAACACGTACAGTTCGGTTATGACAAAGATAAGATTATCATCCATGATTTTAACTGTGAGGTAAAGCCAGGGCAGATGGTGGCGATTGTCGGACCTACCGGGGCGGGAAAGACCACGATGGTGAAGCTTCTGATGCGGTTTTATGACGTGATTGGAGGCAGTATCCGTGTGGACGGCAGTGATTTACGGGAATTTGACCGCAGCAGCCTCAGGGAGAATTTCGGCATGGTGCTGCAGGATACCTGGCTGTTCAAAGGCACTATCATGGAGAATATACGTTATGGTAGGCTGGAAGCAACGGATGAAGAGGTTATCGCAGCGGCAAAGGCAGCACATGCCCACCGCTTTATCTCTACCTTGCCGGGCGGATACCAGATGGAACTGAATGAAGACGCCAGCAATGTGTCGCAGGGGCAGAAGCAGCTTCTGACGATTGCCAGGGCTATTCTTGCGGACAATCCCATACTGATATTGGATGAAGCAACCTCCTCTGTAGATACGAGGACGGAAGAGCGGATTCAGAAAGCAATGAATAACCTGATGAAAGGCAGAACGAGTTTCGTCATTGCCCACCGCCTTTCCACAATCAAGGATGCGGATTTGATCCTTGTCATGAAAGACGGAGACATTATAGAGCAGGGCGACCACAAGGGCCTGCTGGCGAAGGGCGGATTTTATGCGGAACTGTATAACTCGCAGTTTGAGGTATCTGCATAGTCAGGATTACGCCATCCACTAAGTAGTTGCAGTTCACTTCCACGCCATTCGCAAAGGCGTTTACATTAAATCAGGCATTGAAATTTTAGCGGATTCATACTATCATAGAGGGGAAGAGATAGGAGGAGCGTATATTATGAATGGATATGATGAACTCTGTTTGGAGTACTTTCTGGACAATCAGTCGCAGCTGTTTGACGAGAGGGTAGCCGAGAACCTGGATGATGCACAGGAATTTCTAGAAGACTGCATGGCAGTAGTATGCAAAAACATCAAAGAGGTGCGGGCATATTTCGAGGAAGAAGGCGCCGATGTTTCCTATATGGACGATGATGAGCTTGAGGAAGCATCTGAGGTGTTTTCATTGCCCGATGGAAGGTTTTTGGTGGTGGAAGCATAAAGGCCCTGTCTGGAAAGTGAGAATGAGATGACAAAGTATGATGTGATTATTGTGGGCGCTGGACCTTCCGGGATTTTCTGCGCCTATGAGCTAATCCGGCAAAACCCTGAACTTCATGTGCTGATGCTTGAGAAAGGCAGGAGGATTGAGCAGAGGGAATGCCCGAAGCGCAAGACAAAGGAGTGTGTGGGCTGCCAGCCCTGCTCGATTACTACCGGATTTGCAGGGGCAGGAGCTTTTTCCGATGGGAAATTATCGCTGTCCCCGGATGTGGGTGGGAACCTGCCGCAGATATTAGGTTATGATGAAGCTGTAGCGCTGATTCAGGAATCGGATGAGATTTATCTGAAATTCGGTGCGGACAAAGATGTCTACGGCGTAGGAAAAGAAAGAGAAATCCGGGAAATCCGAAGAAAGGCAATCAATGCCAACCTGAAGCTGGTGGAATGTCCAATCCGCCATTTGGGCACGGAGGAAGGTTATAAAATCTATAGCCGTCTGCAGGAACATCTTCTGCAGCAGGGGATTGAGATGAAATTTCGGACCATGGTAGACAATGTGCTGGTGGAAGGCGGCAGGGCAGTGGGTGTTGTGACGAAAGAAGGAGAGTCCTTTTTTGCACAGGAGATTGTCTGTGCCATCGGCAGGGAAGGGGCAGACTGGTTCAGCCATATATGTAAAGAGCATGGGGTGGAGACGAAAGTAGGGACGGTGGATATCGGCGTGCGGGTGGAAGTCCGCGATGAGGTGATGGAATTTCTGAATCAGAACCTCTATGAGGCAAAATTGGTCTACCACACGCCGACCTTTGATGACAAGGTGCGCACGTTCTGTACGAATCCATCTGGCGAGGTGGCAACGGAATATTATGAAAATGGGCTTGCGGTGGTCAATGGGCATGCCTATAAATCTAATGACCTGAAGACAAATAATACCAACTTCGCTTTGCTGGTGTCAAAGAATTTCACAAAGCCTTTTAAGACGCCGATTGCTTATGGCAAACAGATTGCCCAGCTGTCCAATATGCTTTGTGACGGCAAGATTCTGGTGCAGACGTTTGGGGATTTCCGCCGTGGCAGAAGGACAACGGAAGAGCGGCTATGCCGTAATAATCTTATTCCAACTTTAAAAGATGCCGTTCCGGGAGACTTGTCCCTTGTATTCCCGCACCGGATTATGGTGGATATTGAAGAGATGATTTTTGCGCTGGATAAGGTGACGCCCGGCATAGCCAGTGACGAGACGCTCCTTTACGGTGTGGAAGTGAAGTTCTATTCCAACAAAGTGGTGGTGGACCGTGCATTTAAGACCAATTTGCCGGGTCTGCGTGCCATCGGCGATGGGGCATCGGTTACCAGGGGGCTGCAGCAGGCGTCCGCCAATGGACTGAGCGTGGCGCGCAGTATCTTGGCAGGACTTTGAGGGTTTACTC
>CANOHX010000124.1 GCA_947565885.1 uncultured Lachnospiraceae bacterium | reverse complement strand
TACAGCAGGGCGGCAGCGAACAGACCGCAGTGGTAGACGTAACCAGGGCACTGAAGAATGCTGTTCGGAATCATCAGAGTTCTATTGTGCTCAGGCTGCAGGTGCCTACCGGCGGCGGTCGCATGCTTGGTAGGATGGCAGCAGATGCCCAACAGGTTCCGGAAAATGCTCCCACTTTGACCGTGACCAGGATTGCTCCGGTAACGGTTAAATATATGGCAGTCAGCGGAGATGATGCCCTCGGCGAGCTCAAGGCAGACAAAATTGTTACTGCTGACGTTGGCGCTGAGTATACTTATGAAGTGCCTGAGAGTGAGAGGATTATTACGGCAAGCGACGGCACACATGTTGTTACTTATGAGTATTTTGAAAGCGATCCAGCAAGCCTTACTGTAACTGCAGATGACGGTTCTGGCGTTGCCAAGAATGTGATTACCTTGAAATACAAGGAAAAGCTGGCAGATAAGGCGGCATTGCAGGCAAAGGTTAACCAAGTAAAGATTAATAAAGAGGCGAACTATACGCCAGAGACCTGGGCTCCGTTTAAGACAGCCTTGGATGCAGCGGAGGCGGTTCTTGCAAACAGATATGCAACGGATGCAGAGGTACAGGAGGCATTGGAGAATCTGATTGCCGCAGCAGACGGACTAAGGCTTTCGGAAGAAGGACAGAAGCAGCCGGCAACGGATGCAGATAAGGCAGCGTTCTTAGCCGATATTGAGCAGCTTGTGGCAAGGGTTACGGGCATTCCTGATTATGAAGTAGCTTATCCCGAGGCAGCCAGGGCAGCATTTGATGCAGCGGTGGAACGGATTAAGGCTAAGGAAATCTCAACCTTAAAGGACATTGAAGATGCTAAGGCTGAATTAAGAGCAGCGGAAGCAACGCTGAAAGCTAATTTTGTTACGCCATATGACGGAAAAGCTGCTGACGTTCAGGCATTAAGTGATAAGATTGCAGAAGCAGAAGGGCTTCTTACGGATGAAAATAAGGCCAAGGATCAAGAGGCCTATAATACCTTAAAGACTGCTAAAGAAGCAGCCGAGACAGCTAAGACCACAGCCCTGACCACAGAGGTAGATAAAGAATTTGTTACGGGGGCAACTTCAACCTTAGATGCTGCGATTCAGGTGTTTAAGGCGGCAATTGGAGTTCCTGAGCCTGGTGAGATAACCAGAGTAAGCCTGGACCAGACAACGCTCAGCGTGGAAGAAGGAAAGACGGCGAAGCTTACGGCGACGATAGAGCCAGCCGATGCGACAGACAAAGAACTTACCTGGACGTCTGATAATAACGACATTGTGAAAGTAGAATCAGACGGAACGGAAACTGGAGCAACGGTAACCGGCGTGAAGGCAGGAACTGCCACCATTACGGTAACGACCAAGAATAATAAGACAGCAACCTGTGAAGTAACGGTAACATCTGCTGGTACAATTGAGATAGATGGCGTAAAACTGAACACGAATAAACTCAGTGTGGAAGAGAAGGCAACGGCTCAGCTTACAGCAACAATAGAGCCAGCCAATGCAACGACAGACAGGACGCTTACCTGGACGTCTGATAAGAAAGACATTGCGACGGTAGACCAGAGCGGAAAGGTAACCGGGGTAAAGGCAGGAACTGCCAAAATTACGGTAACAACCAAGAATAATAAGACAGCAACCTGTGAAGTGACGGTAACACCTGCAAAAGCAGCAGTCACAGACGTGAAAGTAAGCCTCGACAAGACGGCAGTTACCCTGGCAGCAGGTAAGGACGTCACCCTCAAGGCAACGGTGAATCCGGCAAATGCTGGCAGCGTTTCCTGGACTTCAAGCGATGCCAAGGTTGCAACGGTTGCAAACGGCAAGGTTACGGCTAAGAAAGCGGGAACTGCCAAAATTACAGCGTCTGTTGGGAATAAGTCGGCAGTCTGCACTGTGACCGTAATCAGTCTCAGCAAGACGAAAGCGACCCTGGGCGTGAAAGAGAAGCTCACCCTTAAGGTGAACGGCACGAAGAAAAAGGTAACCTGGAAGACCAGCAACAAGAAAGTGGCAACAGTTAAGAACGGCAAGATTACAGCCAAGAAAGCCAACAAAAAAGCAATCAATATTACGGCTAGCGTAGATGGGGTAACCCTCACCTGCAAGCTGACAGTCAAGGCAGCGCCCAAGAAGCTGATCCTCAAAGGCAAGAAGACCATCACTGTGAAGAAGAATAAGACAGTCAAGCTTAAGGTCTCACTGCCTAAGAACACAGCAGGCGCGCTGAAATATAAGACCAGCAACAAGAAAGTGGCAAAGGTAGATGCCAAGGGCAAGGTAAAAGGAGTCAAGAAAGGCACTGCCAAGATTACGGTAACAGCAGTAAACAATAAAAAAGCGAAAGTAGTTGTTACTGTGAAAGTAAAATAACCAAAGCTACAATGGTAGGAAAACAGGACTGCCGCACCGGGTGAAACCGGTGCGGCAGTTTTGCGGTGCGCCCAGTATGGGTGCGATCTAATCTGTGAAAAGCACTAATACGTTAGTATGCTGGCATATCTTCCCATGCCGTGGCGTCAAGCGTATGGTTTTCCATTCTGTTCCCGCCTTTCTTTGGCTTGATAATATCATATCTGTATGGACAGATAAAGGGTTTATTTTAATGGCGCAGCCCCTTTTATAGCACATATCGGAACCAATAGATACGGTGAATATATGCTGCTAAAAGAAAGGAATATGAGGTTGACAGATATTTTGCAAAAGAGTAGAATAAGACCATAAATGAATAGTTCTTCAGGGCAGGGTGCCCATTCTGTATCCAGCAGCTTTGCGTAAGCGGGATTGGATGCTGGATGGAATTCCCGACCGATGGTGATACCTCCAAGGAGGGCAAGTCCGTGAGCCGCAAGGCATGATTTGGTGAGAATCCAAAACCGACAGTATAGTCTGGATGGGAGAAGAAGTTTGTCTGCATAAGTGTATTGAATGTGTAAGAGCCCTGAACATAGGAAGATTCAGGGCTCTTTTATCTTCTTATAGGAAAGGAATGAGCAGATGGAAGCATGTTATCATACGCCCAAGGAATATATGCACATGGTTCTCGCACTGGCTAGACAGGGGGAAGGGCAGGTATCGCCGAATCCCATGGTAGGCTGCGTGGTGGTGAAGGATGGCAAGGTAATTGCCCAAGGATACCATGAAAGATACGGAGGATTCCATGCCGAGCGCAATGCGCTGCTTCATTGCCAGGAGGATACAGAAGGAGCGGAACTCTATGTGAATTTAGAACCTTGCTGCCATCATGGCAAGACGCCGCCCTGTACCGATATTATCCTGGAAAAGAAAATCAGAAAAGTATATGTGGGCTGCCTGGATTGCAATCCTAAGGTGGCAGGAATGGGTGTCCGTATTTTGCGAGAACATGGAGTGGAAGTGGAAGTGGGTATCCTGGAAACAGAATGCCGGGCATTGAACGAAGTCTTTTTCCATTATATGGAGGAAAAGCTGCCTTTTGTTGCAATGAAATATGCCATGACATTGGATGGTAAAATTGCCTGTGAATCAGGCGATTCCCGCTGGGTGTCCGGTGTGGAATCAAGGGATTATGTGCAATGCCTGCGCAACCGATACCGGGGGATTATGGCTGGCATTGGCACGGTGCAGATGGACGATCCATTGCTAAACTGCAGGATGGAAGCAGGCAGGAATCCGGTGCGTATCCTATGTGACGCGCGGCTTCGCATCCCCCTCGACAGCCAGATTGTGGGGACAGCCAGGGAAATTGAGACAATTGTTGCCTGGAATGCCAAGGCGGCAGAAGCATTTCGCGCCTCCAGGAGCATTGGAGCGGAAAACCGCCCACAAAATATGGGGACAGGGGAATGCGCCAAGACAGTGGAAGAAACGGCAAAGTATCTAAAGGACAAGGGGATTCTTCTATTGGAAATTCCTTTAAGCAGGGGAGAACCGGGTTCTGAACCGTTAAGTCCCGAGTTGCCAGGAGCAAAAGCGTTAAGTCCCGAGCTGGATTTGCAGCAGTTATTGCAGCAGCTTGGCGGGCGCGGTATTGACAGTATCCTGCTGGAAGGCGGGGGAACCCTTAATGCCTCCATGCTGCAGGAAAACCTGGTTCAGCGGGTTTATGCGTTTGTAGCCCCCAAGCTGGTAGCGGGAGCAGGAGCAAAATCTCCGGTGGAAGGGAGTGGAATCCTGCGGATGAAAGATGCAGTGGAACTTGAGGATGTGGAGGTTTCACGCATGGGGAAAGATATCTGTATTACAGGGAAAATTGGGAAACGAGGATAATCTCAGCCCCAGGTCGAACAGATTCAGGAGACAAGAATGACGGCTGCTGAAATCGGGGAAGGGCAGAAAGGAGAGACCATGTTTACAGGAATTATAGAAGAGACAGGGACGCTCTGTGAAATAAAAAAAGGCGCTGTGTCGGCACAGGTAAGGATTCGCTGCCGCAAAGTGCTGGAGGGGACGAAGATTGGGGACAGCATTGCTGTCAATGGCATTTGCCTGACTGTGACTTCCATGGCGAAAGACAGTTTTACTGCGGATGTGATGGCGGAGACTATGCGCCGCAGCAGCCTCTCTGAGACCGCCGTGCCGGGGACTGTAAACCTGGAACGTGCCATGGCGGCAAATGGCAGGTTTGGTGGGCATATTGTCTCCGGGCATATTGATGGCTGTGGGCGGATTACGGATATCCGCCAGGAGGAGAATGCAGTCTGGTACACGGTGGAAGCACAAGAGAAGCTGCTTCGCTATATCGTGGAGAAAGGTTCGGTGGCCCTTGATGGGATCAGCCTAACCGTGGCAAATGCAGCGGCGCGGGATTTTCAGGTATCGGTAATCCCGCATACCAGGCAGGAGACAGCATTGACTGAGCGAAAAATAGGCAGCATTGTCAACATAGAATGTGATATAGTTGGGAAATATATAGAAAAATTTATGGCTGCCCGCGAACAGAAAGAGCCGAGCAGGATAAGTGAAAAATTTCTGATGGAACATGGATTTTGCTGAGTGAAAAATAAAATTTTGGACTGAAAATGATTTTCCTAAGAAAGGAAGTGCAAAGATGGGCAAGAAAATTGACACGGTGGATCAGGCGTTAGAGGATATCCGCCAGGGAAAGATTGTGATGGTGATTGACGACCCAGACCGGGAAAACGAGGGTGATTTTATCTGTGCGGCGCAGTTTGCCACCCCCGAGAATATCAATTTCATGGCAACCCATGGAAAAGGGCTGATTTGTATGCCTATGAGCAAGGAACTCTGCCAGCAGCTTGGTTTGAAGCAGATGGTGGAACAGAACACAGACAATCATCAGACGGCGTTTACAGTATCAATTGATGGTATTGACACAGATACTGGGATTTCAGCGTTTGAGCGTTCCCAGACCGCGCTTTTGGCGGTGAAAGATGGCGCGAAACCGGAAGATTTCCGCAAGCCGGGACATATGTTCCCCTTAGAAGCAAGGGAGGGCGGCGTCTTAAAGCGCACCGGGCACACGGAGGCGACTGTGGATTTAGCGCAGCTTGCCGGGTTAAAGCCCTGCGGGCTCTGCTGTGAGATTATGCGGGAAGATGGGACGATGATGCGTACCAAGGAGCTGCTGGAACTGGCGGAAAAGTTTGGGATGACCGTGATTACCGTGGCGGATTTGGTGCGCTACCGCATGGACAGGGACAGCCTGGTGCAGCAGGAGGCGCACGCAAAGATGCCGACCAAATATGGCGAATTTGAAATCTATGGCTATGTCAATAAATTGAATGGCGAGCATCATGTTGCGCTGACCATGGGGGACGTATCGGACGGCCGGCCGGTGCTGTGCCGCGTGCATTCGGAATGCCTGACTGGCGACGTCTTCGGTTCCGGTCGCTGCGACTGCGGAGAGCAGCTGGATGCAGCGATGAAAGCCATTGCCGAGGAAGGGAGGGGGATTCTTCTCTATATGCGCCAGGAGGGACGCGGCATCGGTCTGATTAATAAGCTGAAAGCCTATGAACTGCAGGAACAGGGATTTGATACGGTGGAGGCGAACGTCAAATTAGGTTTCGCGCCGGACCTCAGGGATTACGGCATCGGAGCGCAGATTCTCCACGATTTGGGAGCAGAAAAACTGCGTCTCCTGACCAACAACCCCAAGAAGATTACCGGGCTGTCCGGGTATGGCATTTCCATTGAGGAGCGGGTGCCAATCCAGATGCCGGCGAAGAAGACAGATGTGTTCTATCTAAAGACGAAGCAGAACAAGATGAAGCATATGACTAATTATTAAAATAGCCTGTGAAGGCAGTCTATCAAAAAGGAGAATGAAAATGAGAGTATTAGAAGGAAATGTTGTAGCGGACAAAATAAACATAGGCATTGTAGCAGCCAGGTTTAATGAATTTATCGTATCGAAATTGGTGGGCGGCGCGCAGGACGCCTTGCTGCGCCATGGCGTGACCGAGGAAGAAATAACGCTTGCCTGGGTTCCCGGGGCGTTTGAGATTCCGCTTGCAGCCCAGAAAATGGCTGAGAGCGGCAAATATGACGCCATAATCTGCCTGGGCACGGTGATTAAGGGCGCTACCAGCCATTATGACTATGTTTGCGCCGAGGTCAGCAAGGGCGTAGCCGCCGTAGGCTTAAAGACGGAGGTCCCGGTAATTTTCGGCGTGGTGACCACGGACAATATTGAACAGGCGATTGAGCGCGCTGGAACCAAGGCTGGCAATAAAGGCTATGATGCAGCCTGCACAGCGATTGAGATGGTAAATCTCTTCCGCAAAATGTAAAACGAAATTACTATATAGTAAAAATATCTTGAGATAAGCAGCCAAAAAGAGTATAATGTCCGCGTAGGAAAGGAGCATGTAAAATGTCGGCAGAATTTGAAGTAACAATTACAGATAAAGATATGTTTCGCTTTAACCTTTACCACGCATATCATGGATTTCAGGGCATTATCGCCACGCTGGTGGGCGTTTGGGTGCTTATCATGGCAGGGCTGACCTTTGGCAAGGTGAGTCTGATGTACACAATCATATACATTTTGTTAGGAATCCTTTTCCTTATCTATGTGCCAGGCAACCTTTATCTGCGCTCCAAGAAACAGATTTCATCATCGGAGGTCCTGAAAAATGCTCTACGGTACATGATTGACGATGACGGTGTGCATGTTTCCCAGGGGGAGCAGACGGCGGATTTGCCTTGGAAGCAGATATATAAGATGGTTTCCACCAAAAATCAGCTCTTGATTTACAGCAGCCGCCTAAATGCCTATATCATTCCCAAAGAAGCAGTCCGGGAGCAGTATCAGACTATCTTGGGGCTTGCCATCAACCATCTGGAAGGATATAGGCTGAAGATGAATCCTTTTAATGCACAATAACGGATACTTCATGCAGAGTGAGGAAATCTTTTTGCATGGAATAACGGATACTTCATGCAGAGTGAGGAAATCTTTTCACACGCAAAAATGGAGGAATGTATGCGGATAATAGAGACTTTTTCGCCGGAAGAGACATTCCGGCTGGGAGAGAAGCTGGGAGAGCAGGCAAGGCCCGGGGAGGTTTATACCCTGATTGGCGATTTGGGCGTGGGCAAGACCGTGCTGACCCAAGGGATTGCCAAAGGCCTTTTGATTGAAGAGCCAATCAGCAGCCCTACCTTTACCATTGTGCAGATATACGAGGAGGGCAGAATGCCTTTCTATCATTTTGATGTCTACCGGATTGGCGATGTGGAAGAGATGGAAGAGATTGGCTATGAAGATTATTTCTATGGACAGGGGCTTGTGATGATTGAATGGGCAAACCGGATTCAGGAAATATTGCCGGAGCGTTACCTGGAAATTTGCATTGAGAAAGACCTGGAAAAAGGTTTTGACTACCGCAGGATTACCATGAAGGAAATCCAAAGGAGAGGATGATAATGAAAATATTAGGACTTGACAGCTCCGGTCTGGTGGCAAGCGTGGCGGTGGCAGAGGAGGGAAACCTGCTCGCAGAGTATACGGTAAATTACAAAAAGACCCACTCACAGACGCTGCTGCCTATGTTGGATGAAATTGTAAAAATGATTGAGTTAGACCTGCATGCCATAGATGCCATAGCGATTGCCATGGGTCCTGGTTCCTTTACCGGGCTGCGTATCGGTTCCGCAACTGCCAAAGGTTTAGGGTTTGCACTGGGCAAGCCCTTAGTTGAGATTCCGACAGTAGATGGGCTGGCCTATAATCTGTGGGGCAGCCGTGATTTGGTATGTCCGCTGATGGATGCCAGGAGAAATCAGACTTATACTGGATTGTATGAGTTTGTGGATGGTAAGATGCAGGTGATAAGGCAGCAGTGTGCAGTTGGCATTGAGGAGATTATTGCTAATATCAATCACCTTAACCGTTCCGTTGTGTTTTTAGGAGATGGGGTTCCGGTTTTTGATGGATATATTCAGGAAAACTGTAAAGTTCCCTTTTCCTTTGCCCCGTCACATATGAATAAGCAGCGCGGGGCAGCCGTGGCTGCATTGGCATTTCTCTATGTTGAGGAAGGGAAAGTCCAGACAGCGGCGGGGCACAGGCCAGATTACCTGCGTCTGTCCCAGGCAGAGCGGGAACGCCTTGCACAGAAACAGCAATCGTAGGGTATTGAAGTCTCATGAGCAGGAACAGCAATCGTAGGGTATTGAAGTCTCATGAGCAGGAACAGC
>CANOHX010000123.1 GCA_947565885.1 uncultured Lachnospiraceae bacterium | reverse complement strand
GTCGTACTTCGCGGGGCTGTCAACAAACGCGGCGTCTGCATTCCCAACTACCATTATGAGGATCTGGAGCGGCTGATTCAGATGTACGAAACAATGGATTTAAAAAACCATGCCGCCATTATTGACTCAAACCATTCCAATTCCAACAAACAGTATGAACAGCAGATACGCATTGTCAAAGAGATTATGCACAACCGCAGGATTTCTCCTGAGATTCATAAGCTGGTAAAAGGCCTGATGATTGAGAGCTATATCGAACCTGGCTGCCAGAAAGTCGGCGAGCATATTTATGGAAAATCCATTACCGACCCCTGCCTTGGCTGGAAAGAATCTGAAGAACTGATATACCATATTGCAGAGATGAGCTAAGCCATATTTTCAAAGCGCCGCGGATATCTTGCAAAATGAACTGGACCTACTTGCAAAGAACCGCTGCTTTCAGGAGCGCGCAGCAGAACGACGCAAGGTATGCGAAGTCAGTTCACCGGTAATCCCAGCTTTTTTGCCATAAGATTTTACAAGCTTCCAAAAACCCTGTCGACTCATTACCTGTCCCGAACAATTTGTGAACAGGTAATTGCTGTCCTCCTCTGAGAGCAGCGCAGTACGCCCCTGCGCAAGATAAGTTTCCAATGCCTGTCTTGCCACAGCATTAAAGGGAACCGTCCGTTCCCTGCCGCTGTCCCGGCAGGTGAGATATTCCATCTGCAGATTTACATCGGAAAGTTTCAGGGAAATCAGTTCCGAGACCCGAATGCCCGTAGCATACAGCAATTCCAGCATTGCCCTGTCACGCAGTTCCTTAGGCGTTAATCCCCCTGCCTGCTCAAGCAGACGGAATGTCTCCTCCTCCGAGAGCATTGCTGGCGCTTTCCGTTCCACCCTTGGCGCTTTCAATCCCTCGGCAGCATTCACTTTCACGTACCCATACTTCTGCAGATAATGGAAAAAAGCTTTCAGTGAAGCAATGCTCCTGGAAATAGTAGCGGGTTTTTTCCCCTGGCTTTCAAGGTAAAGTATAAAGGCATTCAGCCCTGTTGCTGTAATCTGTTCCGGCCTGTCAATTCCCTGTTCTTCAAAATACCGAACCATCTTTTTCAGGTCCCTCTCGTAGGAAAGTATGGTGTTATCCGACGTTTTCCGAACCTCTCTTAAATAAAGTGAAAATTTTTGTATTATTTCTGTCATAACTCTGCTACCCCATCTATCATTTTATGTCACCAAAACCTATCTCACGATTCTGGCAAAATATATTATAATGATATTCCAGCAGAAAATCAAATGGATTTTTTGCCTTATTTCCGGGCTTTACAGGGTCACCACAAGATGTCGTCCATGCATATTTCAAGCCGTCTATATATTGTAAAAATTTGTTAAAAAATAATTAATATTTTTTTCAAGATTGCCGGGTTAACATAGCTTTCCAAAAAAATCCCCGCCACAAACAAAAGCAAAATGCCAGCTGCCGCCACCAGCCATGCACCAAGGATATAGCTGCGGTCTGAACCATTTCCCAGCCTGTCCTTGTCCAGCCTCCTTCGCAGATAGCCTGCAAGGTAACAATACAGGACATATACCGGCATATAAAACAAATACTGCGGAAACAGGCCGCCCAGCACCAGCAGGATCCCTTTCATCCCATATTTGGCGATCGCTGTGGAAAGCATAAATCCTACTGAAAATCCCTGCCAGCCCAACATAAACAGCCCGCCAGCCATGCCAAGGGTTGTCAGAGTCAAAAGCAGCAACAGCAGCAACATGGGCATGCGTTCCCCCATAATATAAAAGAACAGATTCTGTCCATTAACTTCCGTATACTGGAATTTCTCTACAAAATAATCATTGAGAATTCCCGCATTGGAGACTGCTTCCCTGCCCATGAAATTTGCCATAAAAATCCCTGATACAAATGCACCCAGTAGGCTTCCCTGCATAATCCGTGTCCATAAAGACCTGTTCTTGGGAGTCTTCTCCCAACGCCTCCATTGAATACGCAATAATTTCTTCATAACCTTCCTACCAACACGTCCAAACTTCTTTTCTTAATCTTATGCAAGGGTACGCCTGAAAATTCATTAACAATACTTATCCTTATATGCCAGAATCGCCGCCACCGTTTTGCTGTCCTGAATCTTCCCCTGATAAATCAGCTCGCACAATTCCTCCATAGGATGCGCTTCCAAATCAATAAATTCCGCCTCATCCAAATGCTGCTTAGAGGGCACCAGTTCTAGGGCTGCATATACATCCACCAGTTCATTGCAGAAAGCAACCGTTGTCCTCAGGGAAAGTAAGAATTCCAGATGGTCGCAGCGATACCCCGTTTCCTCTTCCAACTCCCTGGAAGCGCACTCGATGGTTGGCTCTGTCACCGAATCCCTAGCTCCCGCCGGTATCTCCAACGTAAACCGCTCCAATGCATTGCGGTATTGGCGTACCATCAGTATCTTTCCATCCGGCAGAACCGGTATGACTGCCGCCGCTCCTTTGCGGTGTTCCACATAATCCCACTTCTCAATCTTGCCGTCCGGCAGTTCTATATAATCTGAATAGATATCCAAAATACTGCCCTTATGCTCTAATTCCCTTTTGATTCTCTTCATAGTCGGCTGTTCCATAATATTCCTCCTTTATTAAATCCATATTTTATTAATTTTATATTTAACAATCTGTAAAGAAAAGACCGCCAACAAATACTTGTTGACGGCCTTACATCTCTTACTTCGCGTAGTCAGTTACACGAGACTCACGGATTACATTAACTTTAATCTGTCCCGGATATTCCAAATCGTTCTCAATCTGTTTGGATATATCACGCGCCAGCAAAATCATATCCGCATCGTTCACCTGATCAGGAACCACCATAATCCGAATCTCCCTGCCTGCCTGAATAGCAAATGATTTATCGACACCTTTGAAACCGTTTGCAATATCTTCTAACTGTTTCAGCCTGTTTGAATATGTTTCCAGCGTCTCTCTCCTTGCACCTGGCCTGGCTGCTGAAATTGCATCCGCCGCCTGTACAAGGCACGCAATCAGAGATTCTGGTTCCACATCTCCGTGATGTGCTTCTACTGCATTGACAATCATTGGGCTTTCCTTGTATTTCCTGCACAAGTCCACACCAATCTGAATATGGGAGCCTTCCACTTCATGGTCGACAGCTTTTCCAATATCGTGAAGCAATCCGGCACGTTTCGCCAATCTTACATCCACGCCCACTTCCGCTGCCAATAACCCTGAAAGCTGAGCCACCTCTATGGAATGTTTCAATGCATTCTGACCATAGCTTGTCCTGAATTTCATCTTTCCAAGCAGACGGACAAGTTCTGAATGGATTCCATGTACTCCAACTTCCAGCGTTGCCGCTTCTCCCTCTTCCCGAATCATGGTTTCAACCTCTTTCTGAGCTTTCTCCACCATTTCTTCGATTCTCGCAGGATGGATACGCCCATCCACAATCAATTTCTCCAAAGCAATCCGAGCTACTTCCCGACGAACCGGGTCGAACCCGGAGAGGATTACTGCCTCCGGGGTATCATCGATAATTAAGTCAACGCCTGTCATGGTTTCCAGGGTTCTGATATTTCTGCCTTCTCTACCGATAATCCTTCCCTTCATCTCATCATTCGGAAGCTGAACTACTGAAATTGTAGTCTCTGACACATGGTCAGCAGCGCATTTCTGAATAGCCGTTACAATATATTCCCTTGCTTTCTTCCCTGCTTCCTCTTTTGCTTTGATATCCATTTCCTTAATCAATTTTGCAGTATCAAGCTTCACATCATCTTCAATCATTTTTAAAAGATAATCTTTTGCCTGTTCAGAGGTCAATCCTGAGATTCTTTCCAGTTCCTGTACGCGTTTCGCATGTAGCTCTGCAACTTCTGTTTTCTGCCTGTTAATCTCTTCTTCCTTGGCTGCAAACCCTGCCTCTCTCTTCTCAATGGCTTCTAACTTCTTATCCAGATGTTCCTCTTTCTGGATGATACGCCTTTCATTGCGCTGAATCTCATTCCGCCGCTCTTTAATCTCCTTGTCCAATTCATTCTTGCTGCGAATGGACTCTTCTTTGATTTCCAGCATAGATTCCCGCTTTTTGTTCTCAGCAGTCTTGACAGCATCATCTATTATCTCCCTTGCTTTCTCTTCCGCGCTTCCAATCTTGGATTCTGCGACTTGTTTGCGGTAAGCAACCGTAGCAAAGTAAGTAATAGGCACTGCGATAATTAACGTGACGGCTACAGAGATTATTACACCTAGCACAGGAGCACCTCCTTTATTTAGTTATCATTGTACATATATGCCCTATACTATAAACTGCACCCATGATATGCAATCTTAAGACATGAATAACAACATATCAATTTTATACTTTTTTCCTCCTCATGTCAAGTAGTCTAAGGCATGCAATATGTCATTCGGGCAGAAGCCCCTGCGCAGCAAAAACTGGTACATTCTCTGCTTCTCTTTCAAATCTGCCGTTTCCGGAGAATACTCTTTCTTCTGTATCCAGCTTAAAATCTGCTCCTGCTCATTCTCCTGTTCATATTCTTCCTCCAATGCCTGCTGAATCCATTCCTTGGCAACGCCTCTCTTCTGCAGTTCAAGCTGTACCATTCTCCGGCTCTTCCTATCCTTATGGCTTCTTACATAATTCTGCGCATAACGCAGGTCATCCAGATAGTGGTACCCTTTGACATAGTTAATGGCATCCTCAACGACATCCTCCGGATAATACCCTTGCCTCAGCTTTGTCCGCAGCTGCTCTTCCGTACGGTCCATCTTCTCCAGCAGGCGCATGACCCGCTTTCGTGCCCGCTTGATAAGGATTTCCTGCTGGATGTCCTCATACTGTTCCTCGGAAAGCTCCCCTCCTTCCTGCAAGCCATACTGCCGTCTCTCACCTTTGTACAGGGCAAACTCACATCCTGTCTCCAGGCGGATTCGCACACGCTTCCTGTCCAGTTCCAATATCTGAATTATCTGCATTCCGCTTCTCTTCTTTCTATGTTCTGCGTTTCCTTATACTGTAGCGCGACCTCAATTGGCTTTTGTCTGCATTCCTTAAAATGCACCAGATTATAGCCCTGCTTCCCTACTGCTCCTGTGCGGCTTTCTTTGGCTCAGCTTTTTTCTTCTCCCCCGCTTTTTCAGGCTCAGTCTCTTTCTGTACTTCCTCTTCTCCAGAACTGTCTGCCAGAACCTGTTCGCGTACTTTCTTCTCTATCTCCTGGCAGATATCATCATGTTCGCGCAAAAACTGCTTGGCATTCTCACGCCCCTGCCCAATCTTCTCGCTATTATAGGCAAACCATGCCCCAGATTTGTTGATAATGCCCAAATCTGCCGCATTGTCAAGGATATCTCCTTCCCTGGAAATTCCCTGCCCAAACATAATATCAAATTCCGCTTCCTTAAACGGCGGCGCCACCTTATTCTTAACAATCTTCACCCTCGTCCGGTTGCCAATGAACTCCCCTGCCTGCTTCAAAGTCTCAATTCTGCGCACATCCAGGCGGACAGATGAATAGAACTTCAATGCGCGCCCGCCTGTCGTCGTCTCAGGATTGCCAAACATCACGCCGACTTTCTCACGGAGCTGGTTAATAAATATCACGATACAGTTGGTCTTGCTGATAATTGCCGTCAGCTTACGCAATGCCTGTGACATCAGGCGCGCCTGCAGCCCCACATGGGAATCCCCCATATCCCCATCTATCTCTGCCTTGGGGACTAACGCCGCCACAGAATCGACAATCACAATATCCACGGCGCCGGAACGCACCATCGTCTCCGTAATCTCCAATGCCTGTTCTCCATTATCCGGCTGGGAAATATAGAGGTTGTCAATATCGACGCCGATGTTCTTGGCATAAACCGGGTCCAATGCATGTTCCGCATCAATAAAACCGGCAATCCCTCCATTCCTCTGCACCTCTGCCACCATATGTAATGCCACTGTCGTCTTGCCGCTCGACTCCGGCCCATATACCTCTATAATCCTTCCCTTGGGAACACCGCCAACCCCCAATGCAAGATCCAGGCTGAGGCAGCCTGTGGGCACTGCCTCTACATTCATGCCCTTGGCTGAATCGCCAAGCTTCATTACTGATCCTTTCCCATAATCTTTCTCGATCTTAGCGATAGCGGCATTCAGCGCTTTTAACTTATCTTCTTTCGTTCCTGGTATGTCCAACGTCTTCGATTTATCTTCTCTTGCCATATTCATTCTCCTTCTTATCGCGAACTTATGTTCGTATATATGGTATATTAATACAATTTTCAGGGATTGTCAACAGTAATCTTTCGATTTGGGAAAAGAAAAAAGAACAGCTACCTGAAGTAACTGCCCTTTATTATAAGGTGTGCAGAATATTTCGTCAAGGGAGCATCGTCTTAATTTCTTCCAAAGAATGGAACCCCATTTCTTTTTTGACAGCTTCCCCGTCCTGAAACAGAATAAGCGTGGGAATGCTCATGACGCTATACTTCTGTGCTAGGCTTCCCTCTTCATCCACGTTGATTTTGCCAACTTTCAGCTTCCCGGCAAACTCTTCTGCCGCCTCATCCACCACCGGGCCCTGCATCTGACACGGTCCGCACCAGGTCGCCCAGAAATCTACCAGCACTGGTACTTTGCTGTTGACAACCTCTTCTTCAAAATTATCTGCTGTAATCTTTACTACCGCCATAATGTTTCCTCCTAGTTTAATTTATATTAAAAGAATACCATATTTTTCCACGATGAGACATATTTTTTGTTAAAAAACCGTTAAAATTCGCATTCTTCCTTGAAACGCCCATTTCTTCGTGTTACAGTAAGTTCAGAAACTATTGATAGTTCTAAAATACAAAGGAGCGTAAATGAAAAAAGAACAATTAAAACGCGTATTGTTTGATTTATCCATCACCATCGTTTTGCTGGCGTTGGTTACCGGACTTGCTTTTACTCTGTTTCTCCACGTTTCTAATAATCCTGCCAACATTGCTCTGCTTTATGTCATCGGCATTATCACCATTGCCAACTGCACAAATGGTTACCTTTGCGGCATATTAGCCTCTCTCGGAGGCGTAATCTGTATCAACTGCTTTTTTACCCATCCCTATTATAGTATAGACTTTTCACAACCAGAATATCCGGCTATTTTTCTTTGCATGGCGGTGCTTTTTTCAATTGCCAGCGTAGCCGCCTCCCACATGAGGCAGCAGGCCCGCATTCTTACCGACCGCGAAGAACAGCTTCTAGAAGCAGAGAAAGAAAAGCTGCGCGCAAATCTCCTGCGCGCGGTTTCCCATGACCTGCGCACCCCTCTGACCAGCATCTTAGGAGCCAGCGCTTCCCTGGAAGAAAACTGGGACAATTATCAGATGCCAGAACGCCTGGAACTCATCCATACCATACATGATGATGCCAACTGGCTTCTGAATATGGTAGAAAATCTCCTATCCGTCACCCATATACAGACCAGAAGCGGAGAACTGAATATGTCCCTGGAGGTTCTCGACGAGGTGGTGGCGGAGTCTGTCACACGGCTGAAAAAACGGCTCCCTCAAGCTGAGATTGACGTGACAGTCCCCATGGAGATTTTGATGATTCCCATGGACGCCATGTTAATCGAACAAGTTCTCATCAATCTCATGGAAAATGCCCTGACACACGCCGACAGCAAGCAGCCCATCCGCCTTGTAGCGGAAAACCAGCCTGACAGCGTCCATTTCCGGATAATTGATTATGGCATTGGACTCAACGAAGAGCACTTGGATCATCTTTTTGATGGAACGTATTCCGATGCTTCTTCCTCAGATGCCCACAAAGGGATGGGCATAGGGCTTTCCATCTGCCACAGCATAATCACAGCGCACCATGGCACAATCAGCGCGAGGAACCACGGCAGCGGCGCAGAGTTCCTGTTTACACTGCCAAAGGAGGGGGCATATGAATAAATTTAACGTATTGGTTATCGAAGACGAAAAAAATATCTGTAATTTCATTTCTAAGACGCTCTCCTCTCAGGGTTACCGGGTCAGCTGCGCTTCTACCGGAAACGAAGCCCTCTCCCTGGCAACCTCCCTGTGCCCAGATATCCTGCTATTGGATTTGGGTCTTCCCGATATGGATGGCATGGAAGTCATCCAACGTTTCCGTACCTGGTCAAACCGCCCTATCATCGTAGTTTCCGCCCGCACCTTAGAAATTGACAAAGTACGAGCTCTCGATGCCGGAGCAGACGATTACCTGACCAAGCCGTTCGGGACATCCGAACTGATGGCAAGAATCCGAACTTCCCTGCGCCACAGCAATCCTTTGGGAAATGACCAAGGCGTCCCTCCCCACCTTTACCGAGCAAAAGGTCTGGAGATAGATTTTTTTAAACGCACGATTGCGATTGACCATCAATCAGTCCATCTGACGCCTATCGAATACAAGATTGTCGCTTTTCTCGCCCAGAATTCCGGCAAGGTAATGACCTATTCAGCGGTTATGAACAATGTCTGGGGACCCTATGCCGAATCTGATAATAAGATTCTACGCGTTAATATGGCAAATATCCGCAGGAAACTGGAAAAGAACCCCGCAGAGCCCGTATATATTTTTACGGAAGTCGGCGTAGGATACCGTATGGCGGACGACGAAGAAACTTTATAAAACCTACGGAAACGCTTTCATCAGCGTTTCCTAACAAATCTAAAGACTTCTTTCACAATTCTTTTCAAATTTATGAT
>CANOHX010000122.1 GCA_947565885.1 uncultured Lachnospiraceae bacterium | reverse complement strand
GCTACCGCATGGAGGTTTTGTAATGGATATGATTAAGAAGATTGCATTGACTGCGTCGACCATGTTGTTTGTGTTGGCGCAGATTTTTTCATTTTATGTGATTTATGCCAGCCAGCAGGAAAAAATTGAGCTGCTCAAAAAGCAGGAGGAAAAAGTCTTTTCCAGAGGCCTCTCGGGTATCGCTTCCGACATAAATAAATTGGGTTATGCGAATCTTACGGATGACCATATCATGACCTACTGTTTCCGTAAAAACATGCCCGAGGGTTCTGCGCTCTACAAGAATGGGGAAGAACTGCACAATAATTCCTCCTTTGAGTTTGATACGGATAAAGTGAAGATTGAACAGGATACGCCCCCTATGTATGCGCAGGAAAAAATAGACGGCTCCCATCTGCTTATTTTTTGTTCAGAGGATAAGAGACAGGAAGAGGGGAAAAGAGTATCTTACCTGTCTTTTTATGTTGTGGATATCACTTATATTTATCAGGAGAGCTTTCGTCTTGCAGTGCAGGAGGTTCTGGTCTCTGTCCTGGCATCGTTTGCCATGGCGCTGCTTCTGATATTTCTGATTAAAAAGATTACGCGGCCTCTTGAAGCAACGAATGAGGCGCAGCGGCAGCTGATTGGCAGCATGTCCCACGAACTGAAGACGCCCCTGACTGCCATCAAGGGCTATTCCGAGACGCTTCTTAGCGTGAAACTGACCAGGGAACAGGAAGAAAAGGCATTGAATTATATCAACCGTGAGAGCGGGCGGCTGTCAAGGCTCTCCGAGAAAATGATGGAACTGACGAGGTTGTATGAGCCGGAATGCCGCATTCTGCTGCAGGAAGTTTCTTTGGACGTATTGTTTGAAGGGGTGCGGGAAAATGTCAGACACAGGCTGTCTGAGAGTAGCATAACATTGATTGTGGAGCCTGGTTATGAGGGGAGGACGATGAACCTGGATATGGATTTGATGACCAGTTTTTTAATCAATTTAATCAACAACAGCATCATGGCATCGG
Organism: uncultured Lachnospiraceae bacterium; assembly: GCA_947565885.1. Lineage (GTDB taxonomy): Bacteria > Bacillota > Clostridia > Lachnospirales > Lachnospiraceae > Petralouisia. The sequence continues at coordinate 7,926 of CANOHX010000122.1, read as the reverse complement.
AGCCTGGCAGCCATATCTATATGGGGGCGGGAGAACAATCTCTGTGGGTGCGGGATGAGGGCTGCGGGATTCCACCGGCGGAAATAGAAAAAGTGCGCAAGGCATTTTACCGTGTGGATAAGTCCCGCTCCAGGAAGAGCGGCAATATGGGTCTGGGCCTTGCGTTGTGCGAGCAGATTGCCAAGGCGCATCATGGACGGATGGAAATTGAGAGCGAGGTAGGGAGAGGGACGAAGATTTCCTGGGTGAAAGAAAGCCGCGTTTACGAATCCTTTACAACCGAGTGAATATTTGCCTAAAAGAACCTGCTATGATATTCCTATACAGATTAAAGCGTCAAAAGGTAATTTTTTAACTATCAACTAGCAATTTGCACAAATAAGCACAAACGCTGCTCCGCGTGTTACAGTCAGAAGAATTTCTAAGCATTCCTTGGAAAGACATGTATACTTTCGCAACCGGCTTATATTCGCCATCCATGGCTCAAATAAGCCTTTTCCAAACATCGTGTTTGGAAATTGCTTGTTTAGTATGGAATGCTAAGAAATACTAACTGACCGAACAAGTCGCTGCTTTTGTCCCCATTTATGCAAATCGCCAATATCATTTGTAATTCTTACCTTTTGCCCCCTAATCCTATACAGAAATCCTGCAGATTTCCTGTGGGATAAATTCAGGAGGTTATATTTATGAAGAGAAAGTGTATTTCTGTCATTGCAGCGGGCCTATGTGCGGCAATGCTTGCCGGCTGTCAGGAGACGCCCAAAGACACGATTGTAAAGCAAAAAGGCTCAGATGCCATTAAATCCTACGAGAGCGCGGACAATGAGGCGGGCAGCCCGCTCCGGGAGCTGTTAGGCGCACCGGAGCATTATACGAATCAGGCGTCTTATGAGGGCGGCGGTCTTGTCATAGACACGGATGCAGAGGTAATTATACCGGAAGCGAATGGCATAAATACTTACGCCGTATCGGCGAAAGAGGTCAATCAGGACTTGATTGATACGGTAACGAACGCTTTTTTTGAGGGGGCGAAATTCTACAGCGCTGTTTCTTACGATCAGTGGACGAAAGAAGATTATGAGAATCATATTGCCAGGTTAAAGAAATATAAATCGGAAGGCAATCTTGACCCCTACGATTTCGGCACGGATGAAAATGGGCAGCCGCAGTTTAATATTGATGAGGAAATTGCCAGAAATGAAGAACGTATGCAGGAAGCGCCGGATGAAGTCACTAAGGTGGAAGTGAAGCCATCCTTTGGCTTGGAATATGATAACGGAAAGGGAGGAGAGAAGGAGGTAGATGAAGATGACTTCTATGGCGTGGCGGAGACCGCAGAGGGAATCTATGATTATGACGTCAAGTATGGTCTGCCGCCGGATATTATATTCAGCATTGCCAAGGATCCTCAAAAAGCTACCATAGACCCGGCGGAGTTTTCGGACTGGATCGAAACATCTTTTTTGCTTGGCTCGGAGGAGAACGGTGAGGCCAAGCTGACGGAGGATGATGTCAAAGGGCTGTTGGACATTTCTATGGAAGATGCCCAGAGAATAGCAGAAGAAAAAGTTGAGAAACTGGGCTGGGGTCTGGAAGTGTATAATTGGGACTACGCCGTATTCCATCATGGCGAGGGCGGGGTATCGAAAGATAATATATTAAAGGCTGGCTATCTGTTTCATTTCACAAGGAAACTGGATGGCGTGCCCATCACATATACGGATTCTTATGGCGGTGCGTTGGAGGACATGGACAGCACGCTGACGCCCTGGAGTTATGAACGGTGCGATATCATTGTCGGAAAAGACGGCATCCAGAAGGTGGAAATCTTTAACCCTTATGAAGTCGGGGAAATGAAGACGGAAAATGTCAAGCTGATGGATTTTGACAGCATCATAAAAATCTATGAGCAGATGATGGAGGTGTCCAACGCGGATATCGCGCAGTATGAGGCGAATCGGACATATCACATACGAAAAATTGTCCTCGGCTACAGCAGAATCTATGACCCGGCAACGGACTGTGATACCGGGCTGCTGGTGCCCGTCTGGGATTTTATCGGTGGGTTTGATGCCACCAATGATGAGTATGTGACCAAAAATAACGGAGAATATTCCAACAGCAGCTATATGACCATCAATGCCATTGATGGAACGGTCATTAACCGCGAGTTGGGGTATTAAATGCAGTGAAGATGATGGGATATATCAAGCAGACGGCAGCCATTGTGCGCTGGAATTTTCTGGGGTTTTATAAAAACCCCAGAATCATCCTTACATTCCTCTTTTCCTTTATTTTGTGCTTTTTCCTCAGCGACCGCGCATTGATGGTGGCGGATTACTATGAATCCCCGATGCAGGCGCTGGAGCCGTTTATCTGGACATTCGGGGATGCAACGTCCATTCTGCTCTGCTCTTTGCTGCTGATTCTTTTGTTTATTGATTTGCCGAAGCTCTCGCCGTTTACGCCGTATATGCTGCTGCGTACGCGTAAATGCTGCTGGCTCTGGGCACAGTTTGTCTATATTTTCCTGGTGACGGCGGGTTATATCCTGTATGTGCTTCTGGTCACCAGCCTGCTGTGTATGCAGAAGACGTATGCAGGAAATGTCTGGAGCAAGACGGCGGCGCTGTTTGCTTATTCTTCGATGGGCGATAAATTTTCTGTACCCTCCACGGTGAAAGTTATGGAAAGCACAACCCCCTGGGGCTGCAGCCTGCAGATGGTTTTGCTGCTCGTATGCTATGCGCTGACGTTAAGCTTTTTTATGTTGTTTTTTCAAATGAGGATGGGGAAAAAAGCCGGTATTGCCGCAGGCCTGTCGTACAGTCTGTTTGGATTTCTGCTGGACCCCCAGGTACTGGCGGATATCCTACATAAGGAGGAATACGAAATGTTTTTCATCCGCAGGATTACCGGCTGGGTCAGTCCCCTGAACCATGCCACTTATGGGATGCATGATTTTGGGTATGACGTCCTGCCGTCTGTCGGGCAGTCCTGCCTTATCTTTCTGCTGATACTGTCTGTAATGTCGCTGTTTTCTCTGCACACGCTGAAACAGTACAACTTCAGCTCATTTACAGGAGAACTATAACCCATGAAAGAGTTGTTTAAAGAAAAAGGCCTTTGGATATCATCGCTGCTCTGTTTTGCGGGGCTGCTGATAGGATTTTTCTCCAACAAAATGGAACTGCCGTTTAGCGAGGGAAGCTTCGTGAAATTTTACCTGAAAGCGGCGGACACGCAGATAACGCTCTTTTTGCTGCCGATTGCCGCCGTGCTGCCGATGGGCGCCATTTACGTCAAGGAATCTTCCAGCGGATTTCTTAGGTTGTACATCACGAGGATTAGCCAGATGGAGTATATCCAAAGAAAGACGCTGCAGATATATGCCGGAGGGTTTCTGCCGTTCTTCTTTGCCGGGACTCTGGGGCTGCTTGGCAGTTTCCTGGTAATTTATCCCCTGGAACTGCAGGGGGAGCTGCCGTGGGAAAGTCTTTGGCAATTGGTGCAGCTCCTTTTGCGTATCTCCCTGGTTGGCGGTATCCTTGCGGAAGTCTCAGGAATCTTTGCCGCCTTGTTCCGCAATTATTATATGGCGTATGGACTGCCTTTTGTCAGTTATTATATGCTGATTATCTTGAAAGAACGTTACTTTACGGGTATGTATGCCATGTACCCCGCGGAGTGGGTGAAATGCCAGCAGGACTGGGGCGTGGACGGCTTGGGAATCTGGATTTTTCTCGCAGCCTTTTCCGCTGCGATGATGCTTTTGCATGGGCTGCTGCTCTATGGTCGTCTGAAAGAAATTTGAAGATTCTTTCATGTGGGTTTGCATTCCCGAAGAAAGGAAGCTAATATAAAGGTTTACATTCCCAAAGAAAGGAAGCTAATATAAAAGTTTGCCATCCCAAAGAAAGGAAACGAATGATGCCTTATATCGAAATTGAACATGTGACGAAAAAATTTAAAGAAGATACGGTGCTGTATGACATAGATGTGTCCATGGAGCAAGGCAAGGTATATGGGTTTGCCGGCAACAACGGTTCCGGGAAGACCGTGCTGATGAAATGTATCTGTGGTTTCCTTCCAGTGACGGAGGGCAGCATCCGTGTAAACGGCAAAGTGATTGGCAAAGAGGTTGATTTCCCGGAAAGCCTTGGCGTGATAATAGAAACGCCGGGATTCCTCACAAACCTCACGGGCTTGCGCAATCTGGAGATTCTGGCGGGCCTGCGGGGGAAAATTGCCAGAAAAGACATAGAAAATGCCATCCGAAAATCAGGGCTTGACCCTGCGCTTAAGAAAGCCGTGTCCAAATATTCGCTGGGGATGCGCCAGCGTCTGGGCATTGCCCAGGCGATAATGGAAGACCCGGAATTCCTCATTCTGGATGAGCCTTTTAATGGCCTGGATAAACATGGCGTGGCGGATATCCGCAGCCTTCTGCTGGACTTGAAAAAGCAGGGCAAGACGATTATCCTCGCCAGCCACAACAGCGAAGATATCCGTATCTTGTGCGACAAGGTCTATGAAATGGATGGAGGGAGGATGCGGGAGTTATGAAAAAAGGAAGAAATAAACGAAGCCTCGTTCGCTGTCTGATATTGCTGTCAGCATTGCTCTTTCTGGCTTGTCCGCTGGGGATATATGCGCAGTCTGGGAAGATGTCAGATAATACTCAACCATCGGCGGAGAATAGAATATTTTTGGGATTCAGCCGCTCATCGGCGGGGGATGGGGAGGACGCCGAGGGCGATGGGCAATCAGCTGCCAACTATATTTTTATAGACAGCAGCCGTAAATATCAGGGAATGGATGCGCCCTTTGCCAAGGGTTACGAGCCATCAGTGAGCAAAAATGAGATGATGCTGGTCATTCCTTTTGTATCTGACACAAAGCTGGATAAAAACCGCATCACCGTAGGCATAGATTTTGAAAGCGGGCAGGGAAACCCTTTCTATTACAAAAATTACCGTAAACAGGTAAAACAGTCCGGGGAAGGAGTATTTCTTTACAAATGCCGTCTTAAATTGAAAAAAGACAGGATGAATGGGCAGTATCCGCTGCATCTGTGGGCGGAGGGGATGGCAGAAGGCAGCCTTATCCGCCAGGAATTTATAATCTATGTGGAAATCACGGACGGAATGCCTAAGATAGCGGATGGCTCTGCCGCCTCCTGCGCTCCCGGTGAGGATGGAAAAGCGGGGGGCAGAGGAAATCTGTCAGATGAAGATTTGTCAGGTGGAGGTTTGTCAGATGGAAATTTGCCTGGAGACGAAAGTTTGTCTGGTGACGGCGGACCGCAAACGGAAGATTCGGAATTTGCGGGTTCTGCCACGCCATCAGAAGAGGAAAAAAGCAGCCAGCCGCGGCTGATGATTTGCCAGAACAGTCTGCAGGGAAATGCGCTGGAGGCAGGAACCAGCACAGTATGGAATGTTTCAGTGCAAAACTGCAGCAGCCATGCCAGCGTGGAAAATATAAAAATAACGCTGGTTTCTGAGAGCAAGGATATTATTTTTGAGAAAAATGCCTGGTATTTTGAAAAGGTTTTACCTAAAAATACTATGGAACTTAGCCAGAACCTGACGGTGGCCAAGAAAGCGTCCGTGGAGCCGGCGGCTGTGCAGTTTCAGATTGAGTATGAAGATGCTAAGGGCGGCAGCTACACCACAACGGAGGAGGTCAGGCTTCTTGTCCGCCAGCCGCAGCAGGCTGGAATTGCCAATCTATCTTTCCCGGAGCAGGTTTATGCTACGGATACGGAATTTTTGAATTTCCAGGTACAGAATACAGGGCTTTCCACCATCTATAATGTAACTGTACGGCTGGAAGCTAAGGGGCTGTTCCCGCAGTCTGAAGTCTTTCTTGGAAATATGGAAGGAGGGAGCTCAGCGGACGGAGAGCAGAAAGTATTTGTGGGGACGCTGAATATGGATGAAGAGGGAAATATATCTGGCGAGGGCGGCGAAAAGTATGGCGATACCTCGGGAGTGGTAATCTTGTCTTATGAGAATGAACAGGGCGATGTGACGGAGCAGAAACTGGAACTTCATACATCCATCCAGCAGGCAGAATCTGTGGAACTTTCGATAGAAGAGCAGAAGCCAAAGAGCAATCAATGGTGGATTACAATTGTGTTTTTTGTAATCTCGGCGCTTTTGCTGGTGATTATCTGGCTGTATCTGCGGATGAAACATTATCAGGGGATGGGGCGCACATGAGAAAACGTAATATTTATAAGGACATTGTATTTCTTGCCATTGGCTGCGCGGCTGTCTTTTGGAGCGTACAGGCAGTAAATTTTTGGTTCCGGCAGCAGGCGGGGTATGATATTGTCTTGCAGTCGCAGAGCGAACTTACGGAAGATATCGTCAAAGAGATAGGGAAAATAGAGGGCTTGTATCAATTTACCCCACTTCTTTCCTGTAACGTGACCGTGCGGCTGGAGGAATATACCTGCGAAACAACTCTGACCGGGATTGACATGCAAAGTTTCCCTCTGAGTTGGGAAGCGGCGCAGGAAGAGATGGTTTTGGGAAACACTCCCTTTTTATATTTGGGACAGGAGGCATTTGCCTCCTTCACGGACAGCAATGGCAATGCCCCGGGAAAAAGCCGGATTGAAAAATGGGTAGAGGCTTTTGGGGAATTGGAACTGACCGTGGTGGATGAGAGCGGCAGAGAGCGCGGCGCAAAAATCGGTGGAATCCTTGAAAAGCCAGCTTCTGGGGTGTTTATGCAACAAAAGCAGATGCAGGAGATTTATGGGGAATCGGCGAAAGCGACTGGCGGCTGCGCGAAGGTGCAGGGGGAGCAGAATGCGCAGAAAGCACGCGAACTTTTATCCGCTGCAGGATTCATTGCAGAGTAATGGAACAGCGAATAAGTATTAGTCAATATATTTTTATCGTAATTCGATAAATTTATATTGACTTTTTCTGTTCTGGAGAATATAATACAGAAAAAGAAAATATATACAACATATCAAAAATTGTTCAGACGACAGACAGGAGGGAACATTATGACACAGCAAAGTTTAAGTAAGTGGCTCAAAGGCATCATTATTGGCATCGCAGTCTGCGGGATTATCATCTATGGTGGATTGCTGCCTATGTTTGGCAGGGACTTGGCAGTTGAGAATCCAGAGTTTGCCCATTGGTATTATCCCTGGCTGGCAGTTTTGTGGGTATCGGCAATCCCCTGTTATTTCGTGCTTTTCAATGGATGGAAAATTGCAACAGAGATTGCCCGGGACAACTCTTTTTCCATGGAAAATGCCCATTGCCTCAAACGGATATGTATGTTAGCCTTGGCGGACAGCGCATATTTCTTCATTGCTAACCTGGTGATGCTGTTCCTTAACATGAATCACCCGAGTATCCTGCTCGCTTCGCTGTTTGTGGATTTCGCAGGGGTCGTGGTGGCGGTGACGGCAGCGGGCCTGTCACATTTAGTGCTCAAAGCGGCAGCAATCCAGCAGGAAAATGAGTTAACAATTTAACCTAAGGAGGGACCATATGGCATGAGGAGGGACCCACGTAGTGGGAGGAGTCCTGATGCCTAGTATAAGAAGCCGTTAAAGCAGAACGGGTAGAGCAACCCAAACATTAAAATAACCTAAGGAGGGTGATTTTTTATGGCGATTATCATCAATATAGATGTAATGCTGGCAAAACGCAAAATGAGCGTTACCGAACTCTCGGAACGGGTCGGCGTTACCATGGCGAATATATCAATTTTAAAGAATGGCAAGGCAAAGGCCATCAAGGTTGCCACGTTGGATAAGATTTGCCGGGCATTGGAATGCCAGCCTGGCGAGATTTTAGAGTGGAAGGAGGATGTGCAGCATGGAGAACAATAATATGGAAGCCTACAGGGCAGAGAGCGGTAACATGGAAGCCTACAAGGCAGAGAGTG
>CANOHX010000121.1 GCA_947565885.1 uncultured Lachnospiraceae bacterium | reverse complement strand
TGGAACAACTTTGCCTAAAACAAATGAATTAATCAAAATGTTGTAAAGTGGTGTTAATCTATGCAAAATATCGCTGAGACAGAAAATCAGACTTCTTCAAACCAGTTTGAAAAAGTCTGATTTTCTTTGTCTCCACAATAACTACTTAATCACTCTTACTTTCAATACGCCCTCAATCCCTTTCAGCTGCTCTACGGCTGCCTCTGTCACCGGTGAGTCAATGTCTAACAGGGAATACGCGTAATCTCCACGGCTCTTATTCGTCATGTCAGAAATATTGATATTGTTGTTTCCCATAACTGCAGTGTATTTTCCAATAAGACCTTTTACGTTCTTATGGAGCACTGCCACACGCCCAGCTGCGGAGCACACGCCCATATCGCAGTTCGGATAATTCACGGAATTATGGATATTCCCATTTTCCAAATAATCCATGAGCTCGCGGACTGCCATCTGTGCGCAATTATCCTCTGACTCCTCCGTGGAAGCTCCCAGATGCGGGATTACAATACAGCCCTCCTGTCCGGCTGTGATGCTATTGGCAAAATCAGAGACATATTTCTTTACTTTTCCCTCTTTAATTGCCTGTATGATTGCCTCTTCGTCTGCCAGAAGGTCCCTGGCAAAGTTGAGGATGACAACGCCCTCTTTCATCAGGGACAGGGCATCCTTGTTAATCATCTTCTTAGTATCTTCTAACAGCGGCACATGGATGGTGATGTAATCACATTCCCGGTAAATATCCTCCACATTGCTGATATGCTTTACAAATCTCGACAGGCTCCAGGCTGCATTGACGGAGATAAAGGGATCATAGCCATAAACGTCCATGCCAAGCTTGGTCGCTGCATTTGCCACCTTAACGCCAATTGCCCCAAGACCGATAACGCCTAATTTCTTACCGGCAATCTCACAGCCTGCAAACGCTTTCTTCGCTTTCTCAGCGTCCTTACCGACATTTTCATTGTCTTTATTCTCCAGTACCCAATTAATGCCGCCGATAATATCACGGGAAGCTAACAGCATTCCTGCAAACACCAGCTCTTTTACGCCGTTGGCATTAGCGCCAGGTGTATTGAACACAACGATTCCCTGGTCTGCACATTTGTCCAGAGGAATATTGTTAACTCCGGCTCCTGCCCTGGCAACCGCCTCGAGCCCCTCTGGCAAATCCAGGTCGTGCATAGCTGCACTCCTGACAAGTACTGCCTGTGCATCTTTCATATCGTCTGCCTTGGTATAATTCTCACGAAACAAATCTAATCCCACATTGGCAATAGGATTTAAGCAATGATATTTAAACATTTTAATTCTCCTCTTCAAACTTTTTCATAAATGCAACTAATTTCTCAACGCCCTCCTTAGGCATTGCATTGTATATGCTGGCACGCATACCGCCTACGGTCCTGTGCCCTTTGAGATTCACAAAACCTGCTGCCTCTGCCTCCTTGACGAACTTCGCATCCAGTTCTTTGTCACCAGTTACAAAAGGCACATTCATCAAGGAACGGTCCTCTTTCCTTACGGTTCCCTTGAACATCTTGCTCCCATCCAGGAAATCATATAAGATTTTCGCTTTCTCTTCATTGCGCTCTTTCATGGTGCTTAAACCACCCATCTTCTTGAGCCATTTGAACACCTTGCCGCAGACATAGATGCCGTAAGCGGGCGGCGTATTGTAGAGGGAATCTGCATCCGCATGGGTCTTATATTTGAGCATGGTCGGGGTTCCCGGCAAGGTATCTTCCGTAATCAGGTCTTCCCGGATAATCACAATTACCACGCCTGCCGGTCCGATATTCTTCTGGACGCCGCCATAGATAATGCCATATTTTGACACATCCACCGGTTCGGACAGGAAGCAAGAAGATACGTCAGCTACCAGCGTATGCCCTTTCGTATTGGGAAGCGTCTTATATTTTGTGCCATAAATCGTATTATTTTCGCAAATATACACATAATCCGCATCTTCCGGAATATCTAAATCGGAACAATCCGGAATATAGGAAAATGTCTCATCCTCGGAAGAAGCGACCTTTATGGCTTCCCCATAATTCTGTGCTTCCTGGAACGCCTTTTTCGCCCACTGCCCAGTAACAATGTAAGCTGCTTTCTTATTCTTCATCAGATTCATGGGAATCATGGCAAACTGCTGGGAAGCCCCTCCCTGCAAAAACAGCACCTTGTAATTGTCAGGAATCTCCATCAGTTCCCTCAGGTCTGCTTCTGCTTCCTTGATAATCCCATCATACACTTTGGAACGGTGGCTCATCTCCATAACGGACATGCCGCTGCCCTTATAATCCATCATTTCCTCTGCTGCTTCACGTAAGACTTCCTCCGGCAGGACAGCTGGTCCTGCAGAAAAATTATAAACTCTGCTCATATGTTTCCTCCTCTTACTGCTATGTTATCAGTTTCTATTTACTTTTTCATATCTCCCTCGTCAAAGGCTTCATCTATAGCACTGCCCGGCGCCACCATCGGCCATACCTTATCATCGCTGTCGATAATACAGTCAATCAGTACCGGCATATCGCTGCCAAGCGCCTCTGCAAAGGCTTTGGCAAATTCCTCACGTGTCCTGGCACGGTAACCAGCCGCTCCCATTGCCTCCGCCAACTTCACAAAATCAACGCTGTCATTTAACACGGTAGCAGAATAATGCTGTTCATAAAATAATGTCTGCCACTGCCTCACCATCCCCAGTACATGGTTATTAACCACTACCTGGATTAAGGGCAGCTTTTGGCGCACTGCCGTGGCAATTTCATTCATATTCATACGGAAACAGCCGTCACCGGCAATGTTAATTACCTGTTTGTCTGGCCTTGCCATCTGTGCCCCGATAGCTGCGCCAAGGCCGTAACCCATCGTTCCCAGGCCACCGGAGGAAATCAAGGTACGCGGCTGCTTATATTTATAGAACTGCGCCGCCCACATCTGGTGCTGCCCGACTTCGGTAACCATGATGGCATCGCCTTTGGTCTGCTGATAGATTTCTTCAATAATATAAGGACCGCTGAGCCCTTCACCGGAATATTTCAAAGGGTATTTCTCTTTATATTCCATAATTTTGTCAATCCATTCCTGATGCTCTAACTGCTCCAGCTCCTGATTCAGCCGCGTGAGGATTTCCTTGATATCCCCGATAATATGGGCGTCTGTAATGATATTTTTATTGATTTCTGCCGGATCGATATCAAACTGCAGTATCTTGGCATTTTTGGCAAATTTCCTGGCATTTCCCGTAACGCGGTCGCTAAATCTCACGCCTACCGCAATCAGGAGGTCGCATTCGCTGACGCCATAATTGGATGTCTTCGTACCATGCATTCCCAACATTCCGGTATAAAGCTTGTGATTGCCGTCAAAAGCGCCTTTGCCCATCAGGGAATCCGCGACTGGAAGCTGTACTTTCTCCACAAATTCCAGAAGTTCCTGGCTTGCACCCGAAATTACCGCCCCTCCGCCTACAAACAAATATGGTCTCTTGGATTTGCGTATCATCTTCAGGGCTCGTGCTACAGCTTCCTCGGTGATACTATGGGGACTGCGCTCCTGCGCTTCTATTTTTACAGGCTTAAATTCTGCCTTATTGGACGTGACGTCTTTCGGAATATCCACAAGCACCGGACCCGGCCTACCCTTTCTGGCAATGCGGAACGCACGCCGGATAGTCTCAGCTAACTTAGCGACATCCTTTACAATAAAGTTATGTTTTGTAATCGGCGTTGTGATTCCTGCTATGTCAATTTCCTGAAAACTGTCTTTTCCCAGCAGGGAAACTCCTACGTTGCAGGTCAGCGCCACCATAGGAACGGAATCCATATAGGCAGTGGCAATCCCCGTTACCAGATTAGTCGCCCCCGGACCGGAGGTGGCAAAACAGACGCCTACCTTACCGGTTGCCCTGGCATAGCCGTCCGCCGCATGGCTTGCCCCCTGCTCATGGGAAGTCAGCACATGATTAATCTCATGCCTGTGCTTATATAATTCATCATATACATTTAAAATGGCTCCTCCCGGATACCCAAAGACAGTATCCACACCTTGCTCTTTCAGACATTCAATAACAATCTGTGCTCCTGTCAATTGCATATCTTATGTTCCTCCTTAGATTAATATACTTCATAATACCCTTAAAAAATCACAAGATTCCTCCCCGGGTCATATCCTGTCTGCAATCAAGTCACCCATCTCGGCAGTTCCTACCTGCGTAACGGAAGCTTTCTGTGCCTCCTCCTGAGGCATAATGTCTATCGTACGGTAATTTTCTTTCAATACCTGCCTGACCGCCGCTTCCACCGCATCTGCCTCGCGGTCTAAATCAAAGGAATAGCGAAGCATCATGGCCGCACTTAAAATCGTAGCGATGGGATTGGCAATTCCCTTGCCTGCAATGTCAGGCGCGGAACCGCCGCTTGGCTCATAAAGACCAAACTTGGTATCATTCAGGCTTGCCGACGACAACATACCGATGGAACCCGTGACCATACTCGCCTCATCTGATAATATATCACCAAACATATTCTCTGTCAAAATCACATCAAACTGCCCCGGGTCTTTCACAAGCTGCATGGCGCAGTTGTCAACCAACATATGCTCCAAGGAAACCTCCGGGTAATCCTTTGCCACTTCTTCCACTATCTTACGCCAAAGCCTTGAGGAGTCCAGCACATTCGCCTTGTCCACGCTCGTCACTTTCTTCCTGCGCTTCATTGCGATATCAAAGCCGCGCTTGGCAATTCTCCTAATCTCATGCTCATTATAGGTAAGCGTATCTACTGCCGTCAGCAAGCCGTCCCGCTCTTCGGTCACCCGGTCGCCAAAGTACAGCCCTCCGGTCAGTTCCCTCATAATCATCATATCAAAGCCATCCCCAATGATATCATCCCGCAGGGGACATGCTGCGCGCAGTTCCCCATAAAGGTACGCCGGTCTTAAATTAGCAAATAAATTTAAGGACTTACGCAGTTTTAAAAGCCCCGCCTCCGGACGCAGGTTCGCCGGAAGCTTATACCAGGGGGATGTACTTGTATTGCCCCCAATGGAACCCATCAGTACAGCATCTGCCGCTTTCGCCTGTGCAATCGCCCCATCCGTCAGCGGCATACCTGTGGCATCAATGGAAACGCCGCCCATCAATATCTCATCATAGGAAAAGGAATGTCCGAAAACTTCCCCCACCTTATCTAATACTTTCTTCGCTTCTCTGACAATTTCCGGTCCGATTCCATCGCCGGAAATCACTCCAACATGATAATTCATAACTTTCCTCCTTTAAAAAACCCGCACGAGAGAGCTGCGCATATCCAGGGGCATTTTATCCCTTTCATTAAATTTTATGGGATATGATGATGAGTTTCGCTTGCGAAACTCACGCGCGCGAGCGGTCTGCTTTGCAGTTATTTCCTCTCCGCGAGCTGCGCATATCCAGGGGCATTTTATGCCATGCTAATGGGATAAAATGCCCCGCAACAAGTTGCGGAGCACTCTTACTTACTTTCTTTCTCCACCGCATCTTCTGGTTTCTCTACCATGGCAATGGCTGATTTCTGCATAGGGATACGGCAGTTCTTATTGCTTCCGAACTCTACAATTATCGTATCTTCTGTAATATCAATGATTGTCCCATAAAAGCCGCTTGTCGTCAAAATCGTATCACCCACCGCAAGTTCAGAGAGCATGGCATTCTTCCTCTTAGTCTCTTTCTGCTGTGGACGAATCATCATAAAATAAAGGGCTACCAACATTACCACAATCCAGATAAGTGAAAATCCAGACATGCTTCCAGCTTCTGCTGCTAAAATAGACATATTTCTTCCTCCTGCTTCTCTTCGCAATCTTACTCAGAACTCTCAAAATTTACACGTAAAAATACGCGCTTATACTATTTTACACAAAATGACACGTAAGGGCAAGTCTTTTCCTGGATTTTATGAAAAATTCAGGAACAGTTCATCCGGTACAGCTTCTCCTCCTTATAGGCATGAAATCTCCCTGCCTCCAGGGCTTCCCTGATTTCTTCCATCATCGTATTATAGAAATACAGGTTATGGAGCACGCAAAGGCGCATCCCCAACATCTCCTTGGCTTTGAGCAGATGGCGGATGTACGCCCTGCTGTAATGCCGGCAAGCCGGGCACTGGCAGCCCTCCTCAATCGGCTTATCATCCAACTCAAACTTCTGGTTGAAAAGGTTCAGTTTCCCATCATTGGTATACACATGACCGTGCCGTCCATTACGGCTAGGGTATACGCAGTCAAAGAAGTCCACGCCACGCTCCACGCCCTCCAAAATATTTGCCGGGGTTCCTACCCCCATCAGGTACGTGGGCTTATCCACCGGCAGATGCGGAACCGTCACATCTAAGATATGGTACATCTCCTCATGGCTCTCCCCCACGGCAAGCCCCCCGATGGCATATCCGTCCAAATCAAGTTCTGAAATCGCCTTGGCATGGTCAATACGGATATCATCAAAGATAGCCCCCTGATTGATGCCAAAAAGCAGCTGCTGCTTATTGATAGTTGCCTCTAGCCCATTCAGGCGCCCTAGTTCACGTTGGCAGCGCTCCAGCCATCTGGTCGTACGCGCCACAGAAGCCTCCACATAGGAACGCTCCGCCACGCTGGAAGGACATTCATCAAACGCCATGGCAATCGTTGAGGCAAGGTTGGACTGAATCTGCATGCTCTCCTCGGGCCCCATAAAAATCTTTTTGCCATCAATATGGGAGTGGAAATATACGCCTTCCTCCCTAATCTTACGCAAGCCGGAAAGGGAAAACACCTGAAACCCACCGGAATCCGTAAGTATGGGCTTGTCCCAAACCATAAATTTATGAAGCCCCCCTAATTTTCTTACCACTTCATCTCCTGGGCGCACATGGAGGTGGTAAGTATTAGAAAGCTGTACCTGCGTCTTAATCTCCTGCAAATCCTCCGTGGACACAGCCCCTTTGATTGCCGCCGCAGTTCCCACATTCATAAATACCGGGGTCTGGATTGTGCCATGCACTGTCTGGAATTCCCCTCGCTTCGCCCGACCTTCCTGCTTTATCAATCTATACATAAAGTTTTCCTTTCTGCCATATTACAAAATCAAATACCCCGCATCAAGCTGATGGGGTATGCCTAGCTTGTTTTTAATTCATCTTTGACAACCGAACAAAGTATAACAGATTTATTTTTCTTTCTCAAGTAAAAAGTGCTTTTCATTCCTCTTGAGATTGACTATAATGTTACAAGAATTCAAAAATCATTTGGAAGGAGATTACTATGGCTGGCTCAACTTTCGGAAAACATTTTCAGATTACTACCTGGGGGGAATCCCATGGGAAAGGAATCGGCGTTGTCGTGGACGGCTGTCCCGCTGGGCTTGCCCTGTGCGAATCCGACATACAGAAATTTTTAGACAGGAGGAAGCCCGGAAAATCCCGCTATTCCACGCCTCGCAAAGAGGCAGACAACGTGGAAATCCTCTCTGGCGTCTTTGAAGGACGGACAACCGGAACACCCATCAGCCTGGTGGTATTTAACCAAGACCAACGTTCCCGGGATTATGGAGATATTGCCACCTACTACCGCCCTGGACATGCAGACTTAACATTTGATGGAAAATACGGATTTCGCGATTATCGGGGGGGCGGACGCTCTTCCGGGCGCGAAACGATTGGCAGGGTTGCTGGCGGTGCCATTGCCATTAAGATTTTAAATCAATTAGGCATTACTTTCCTGACTTATGCGCGCGCAATTGGTCCAATTACCATCCCGCTGACTGCCAATGACATGTTAAATAACATACAAAGCCGTAAATTTTCCTTACAGGAGCTGCAGGAACATATTCTGTCAGACCCTCTATATATGCCGGACAGCGTTTCTTCTGAAAAAGCCCAGAAATATCTGGAAAGCTGCATGGAAGAGACGGACTCCGCCGGCGGGATCGTGGAAAGCATTATTGCCGGCGTTCCTGTAGGAATCGGTGAACCCGTATTCGACAAACTCGATGCAAACCTGGCAAAAGCAATCTTTTCCATTGGGGCAGTCAAAGGCTTTGAAATTGGGTCTGGCTTTGCGGCTGCCGCTGCCAAAGGCTCTGAAAATAACGATTCCATGCACATGGAAGACGGCAGGTTATGTTTCGATACAAACCATGCCGGCGGTATCTTAGGCGGCATCAGCAACGGCGCTCCCATAGTCTTTCGGGCAGCGTTCAAACCTACGCCCTCAATTGCTGCCACACAGCAGACTATCAACAATGCAAAAGAAAGCATCTCCATTTCCATTCATGGACGGCATGACCCTATTATCGTACCAAGGGCTGTGGTCGTAGTGGAGTGCATGGCAGCATTGACATTGATGGATCTGATGATGGAAAATCAGGGCGCAGCCATGGAACATCTGCGAAAAATGTATTCGTAAACATAAAAAACATGCATATTGATAAACATTTCTACGCTTCATGAGGAAAGGTGTTTCCTCAACGTCTTAAGAGGGATACCCATCCACAATCTCCACGCTGATGGGTATCCCTCCATTCTTGTATTTATCTGCTTTGTTCCATACATTAACAATCCATCACACTAACTTATGAATGTGTACGCAATTCGGTTCATCAATGGAAATCGGCTTCGCCATCATCAAGAAATACTTCTTATCGTAATCTATGCGAAACGTAGTAATCTCATTGGTGTCGTGATTCAGGCTGATAAAATGCCTTCCGTCCGGGAAAATCGCCAGCGTCTTGGGATAATCCCCGCTAATTTTCGACTCACACAATTCTGTGAGCTGCCCACTCGCCTCATCTATCTCATAAATCGTCACAGAATTAGCTCCCGCATTGGAACAGAACAGATATTTTCCATCCGGGCTGATTTCCATGCCGGAAGCTGCACAGCCCGTACGTCCATCTTCCTTATTCACCGTAGGAACGCTCTGAATTTCCTCAAATACCGGTCCCTCCTGGGCACACTCATAATGGTATACATTTATTTCATTGCTCTCCTCACACAACACATAGGCATG
>CANOHX010000120.1 GCA_947565885.1 uncultured Lachnospiraceae bacterium | reverse complement strand
GAAATTCTTCTGACTGTAACATGTGGAGCAGCGTTTGTGCTTATTTGTGCAAATTGCCAATAGATAGTTAAAAAATTACCTTTTGACACCCTAATCCTAAATGGGAAAACTCTCATAAAAAATCTGTTGCTTTTTCCCTGCAATTATTATAAAATACAAAATAGCGTATATTTATACAATTCATTATGAAATTACACGTATTCCATATGAGGAAGCAAAACAGGAGGATGGCATTATGAAAATTGCAAAGAAGTTAGCATCATTATTGTTGGCAGGCGCAATGCTGACAGGCATCATGGGTTGTGGGGTTCCGGCAAACTCCGTACATGCCCCGGAGGATATGGCAGGCAAGAAGATTGGCGTACAGCTTGGAACAACTGGCGATACGCTGGTAACCGATGAATTTGAGAAAGATGGCGAAACTACCGTAGAACGTTATAAGAAAGGTGCAGATGCCGTGCAGTCCTTAAAGCAGGGCAAGATTGACTGTGTAGTCATCGATTCAGAACCGGCAAAAGCATTTGTGGAGCAGAATAAAGATTTGGCAATTCTTGATACCGAGTATACAGATGAAGATTATGCTATTGCCATTGCCAAGGACAATGCGGAGCTGAAAGACAAAATCAATGCGGCCCTTGCAGAACTCAAATCGGAGGGCGTATTGGATCAGATTATGGCAAATTATACGGGTGACGATACGATGGGAACCTGCCCTTACGAGTCTCCGGCAGACGTGGATACTTCCAACGGTAAGCTGGTAATGGCAACCAATGCGGCATTCAAGCCTTATGAATATTATGAGAACAACGAGATTGTTGGGATTGACCCGGATATCGCACAGGCAGTGGCAGATAAGCTGGGCATGGAACTTGAGATTCTTGATATGGATTTTGATGCCATTATCAATGCCGTACAGTCCGGCAAGGCAGACATCGGCGTGGCAGGAATGACTGTCAACGAGGAACGTCTTCAGAGCATTGATTTCAGTGATACTTATGCCAAAGCGAAACAGGTAATCATCGTTCGTGCAAA
The DNA here is from genome assembly GCA_947565885.1 of uncultured Lachnospiraceae bacterium. Taxonomy (GTDB): domain Bacteria; phylum Bacillota; class Clostridia; order Lachnospirales; family Lachnospiraceae; genus Petralouisia. The sequence continues at coordinate 8,035 of CANOHX010000120.1, read as the reverse complement.
ATAGGAGGAAATGCCATCGTGCAGAATTTTGTAGAACAGTTTACATTGAATTTTATTGATGATAACAGATACCAGTACATACTGCAGGGATTTGCCAATACCCTGATTATTACGCTTCTGGCAGCGATTTTGGGAATTGCCCTGGGGTTTCTGGTGGCAATCATACGTTCCAGCCATGATAAGACGGGACATATGAAGATTCCTAACTTTATCTGCCAGGTCTATCTGACTGTCGTGCGTGGGACGCCTACCATGATTCAGCTTTTGATTATTTATTATGTGATTTTTGCATCGGTAAATGTGTCAAAGATTCTTGCGGCAGTCGTGGCGTTCGGACTGAATTCAGGCGCCTATGTGGCGGAGATTGTCCGTTCCGGCATCATGTCCGTCGATGAGGGGCAGTCGGAGGCGGGGCGCAGCCTGGGGCTTAATTACCGCCAGACCATGCGGTTTATCATTATGCCCCAGGCATTTAAAAATGTGCTTCCCGCACTGGGGAATGAATTTATCGTGCTGTTAAAAGAGACTTCTATCAGCGGTTATATCGGGCTGACCGACTTAACCCATGGCGGAGACATCATCCGGGGTATCACGTTCTCGCCGTTTATGCCGTTGATAGCGGTTGCCCTGATATATCTTCTGCTGGTGACAGGGCTTTCCTGGTGCGTGGGCAGGCTGGAAAGGAGGCTGAGGGTCAGTGAGCGGTAAGGTATTGTTGGAAACGAAAGATTTACATAAAGAATTTAACGGCAATCAGGTTCTTCGGGGCATCAGCACCCAAATCTGCCAGGGAGAAGTGGTGGCGATTATCGGACCTTCAGGCTGCGGAAAGTCAACATTCCTGCGTTCTTTGAATCTTCTGGAAACACCGACTGGCGGGAGCGTTATCTTTGAAGGCAAAGAAATTACGGCGCCCGGTGTGGACGTCAATAAAATACGGCAGAAGATTGGCATGGTGTTTCAGCAGTTCAATCTGTTTGCCAACCTGAGCATTCAGGACAATATTACCCTTGCTCCCATCAAGCTGGGGCTGATGAGCAAGGAGCAGGCAGATAAGCGCGCGCTTGATTTGCTGGAACGCGTAGGACTTCCAGATAAAGCCAATGCGTATCCGTCTATGCTGTCCGGCGGGCAGAAACAGAGGATTGCCATTGCCCGCGCCCTTGCCATGAACCCGGATGTGATGCTTTTTGACGAACCGACTTCGGCACTGGACCCTGAAATGGTCGGGGAGGTGCTCGAACTCATGCGGGAACTGGCAAAAGATGGCATGACGATGGTTGTGGTGACGCATGAGATGGGATTTGCCAGAGAAGTGGCAAGCCGTGTCATGTTTATCAATGAGGGAGTAATCTGTGAGGAAAATGAACCTCAGGAATTTTTTGGAAATCCTAAGAATCAGAGGCTGCAGGATTTCTTGTCAAAGGTACTGTAGCAATTATTAAGACGCTGGGTTGGAAACTTCCCGGCGTTTTTGATTGCACATTCCCGCAATACAGGGTAAAATAAAAAAGCAGCTAAAGATTGATACGAAACGGAGGGAGCCATGTCATTTACACATCTTCACGTCCATACGGAATATAGCCTCCTGGACGGCTCCAATAAGATAAAAGAATATGTTGCCAGAGTGAAAGAACTGGGCATGAATTCCGCTGCCATCACAGACCATGGCGTCATGTACGGCGTAATTGATTTCTACCGGGCAGCGAAGGAAGAGGGGATTAAGCCGATTTTGGGCTGTGAGGTCTATGTTGCGCCTGGTTCCCGGTTTGACCGGGAAAAAGTGGAGGGAGAGGACCGTTATTTCCATTTGATTCTGTTGGCGGAAAATAATATTGGCTACCAGAATCTGATGAAGATTGTTTCCCGGGGTTTTACGGAAGGCTATTACTACCGTCCAAGGGTCGATAAAGAAGTACTGGAGACGTACCATGAGGGGCTGATTGTGCTCAGTGCCTGCCTTGCCGGCGAGGTGCAAAAGCATCTGCAGAGAGGGGACTATGGGGCGGCAAAGGAAGCGGCTCTGTGGCATGATAAGACTTTTGGGCATGGGAATTATTTCCTGGAGCTGCAGGACCATGGGCTGCCAGAGCAGCGATATGTCAACCAGCAGCTTCTGCGTTTGAGCCAGGATACGGGGATTGCGCTGGCTGCTACCAACGATGTGCATTATACTTATGAGACGGATGTGGATTCCCACGACATTTTACTCTGTATCCAGACAGGTAAGAAGCTGACAGACGAAAACCGAATGCGCTACGAGGGCGGACAGTATTACGTGAAATCAGAAGAAGAGATGCGCGCATTGTTTCCCTATGCGCAGGAGGCGGTGGACAATACGCAGAAAATTGCAGAGCGCTGCAATGTGGAAATTGAGTTTGGCGTGACGAAGCTGCCCAGGTTTGATGTTCCAGAGGGTTTTACCTCATGGGAGTACCTCAATAAACTCTGCCATCACGGGCTGAAAGGGCGATATCCCTCACAGGACGGAATGGTGGAGATTCCAGGAAGGGAAGAGCCGCTGCAGTTTGAGGAATTAAAAAAACAGCTTCAGTATGAACTTGACATTATTCAGCAGATGGGGTATGTGGACTATTTCCTGATTGTGTGGGACTTTATCCGTTTTGCCAGGGAGAACGGCATCGCTGTAGGACCGGGACGTGGAAGCGCGGCGGGAAGCCTGGTTTCCTATACGCTGGAGATTACCAATATTGACCCTATCCGTTACAGTCTGATTTTTGAACGTTTCCTGAACCCGGAGCGTGTGACGATGCCGGATATTGATATTGACTTCTGTGTGGAGCGGCGACAGGAAGTCATTGATTACGTCAGTGACAAATACGGTAAGGACCGTGTGGTGCAGATTGTGACATTCGGTACGATGGCGGCGCGGGGCGTTATCCGCGATGTAGGAAGGGTCATGGACCTTCCCTATGCGTTTGTCGATAATGTAGCCAAGCAGATTCCCACAGAGTTGGGAATTACTATTGACAAGGCGCTGCAGATGAATCCGGAACTGAGGAATCTTTATGAGAATGACGAAAGCATTCACAGATTGATTGATATGTCCAAGCGTCTGGAGGGTTTGCCAAGGCATACCTCCATGCATGCGGCAGGCGTGGTTATCAGTTCCAAAGCGGTGGATGAGTTCGTGCCTCTTTCCAGGGGAAGCGATGGTGCAATTACCACTCAGTTTACGATGACTACCTTAGAGGAACTGGGATTGTTAAAGATGGATTTCCTGGGGCTTCGGAACCTGACCGTTATCCAGAATGCAGTCAATCTCATCCATGCAAGCCAGCGGGAAAGAAATCCGCGGATTGCTGAACCGGAACTGTTTGATATAGACAAAGTGGATTTTGATGATAAACTGGTTTTAAACTCGCTGGGGACCGGCAAGACGGACGGTGTTTTCCAGTTAGAGAGCGCGGGCATGAAGAATTTCATGAAAGAGTTAAAACCACAGAGTTTGGAGGATATCATCGCGGGCATTTCCCTCTATCGTCCCGGACCTATGGATTTCATCCCGGCATATATCAGAGGAAAAAATAATCCTGATTCAATTACTTACGACTGCCCGCAGTTAGAGCCGATTTTAGAGCCTACTTACGGTTGTATCGTATATCAGGAACAGGTGATGCAGATTGTGCGTGACCTTGCCGGATATACGCTGGGCAGAAGCGACCTGGTACGTCGTGCCATGTCTAAGAAGAAAACATCCGTCATGGAAAAGGAGCGCAAGAATTTTGTCTATGGCAATCAGGAGGAGGGCGTTCCTGGCTGTATCAGCAACGGCATCAGTGAACAGACGGCAAACAAGATATTTGACGAGATGACAGATTTTGCTAAATATGCATTTAATAAATCACATGCTGCCGCTTATGCGGTGGTCGCATATCAGACGGCATTTTTGAAATACTATTATCCCGTGGAGTATATGGCTGCGCTGATGAGTTCGGTCATGAATCATATTACCAAGCTTTCTGAATATATTTATTCTTGCCGCCAGATGGGAATTACGTTGCTCCCGCCCAGTATCAACGAAGGCGAGAGTGAATTTTCCGTATCAGGCAATGCTATCCGTTATGGCTTATCGGCGATAAAGAGCGTTGGCCATGCATTCATTGAGAATCTCTGTGAAGAGCGCAGGCAGCGCGGTAAATTTAAAAGCCTTTCTGATTTCCTGACCCGCATGGCAGACTATGAACTGAACAAAAGGATGGTGGAAAACCTTATTAAGTCCGGGGCGTTGGACAGCCTGGGCGCTACCAGGAAACAGTGCATGATGGCGTATGTCGGAATAATGGAAGATATTGCCCAGAACAAGAAGAATACGATGGCGGGGCAGCTGACCTTGTTCGACCTTGCCGGTGAGGAAGCCAAAGCAGACTTTGAGGTAAAGCTGCCGGATGTGGGGGAATATTCAAAGGAAATGTACCTGGGATTTGAAAAGGAAGTCCTTGGCGTCTACATCAGCGGCCATCCGTTGGAAGAGTATGAGGAGAAATGGCGGAAGAATACGACCAGGGCAACCACGGATTTCATGCTGGACGAAGAAAGCGGCCAGCCGCGGGTTAAGGATGGAGAGACTGCCACGGTCGGCGGCATGATTGTCGATAAAACCATCAAGTACACCAAATATAACCAGACGATGGCGTTTATTACATTGGAAGATTTGGTGGGTACGCTGGAGGTCATTGTTTTTCCCAGATATTATGAGGCAAACAGCCGCTTGCTGAACATAGACGAAAAAGTGTTTATCCGCGGGCGCGTGGCTACGGAGGAAGAGAAAAACGGCAAGTTGATTTGTGAGCGCATATATTCTTTTGACGATACGAAAAAGGAACTGTGGCTGCAGTTTCCTACCAGGGAAGCCTACGAAAAACAGGAGAATGAACTGTTTACAATTTTACAGGAAAGCGATGGGAGCGACAGCGTCGTCATCTATGTTTCCGGCGATAAGCAGATAAAACGGCTTCCGCCGAGCAGGAGCGTTGCGGCAATGTCCGACGTCGTAAACAGGTTAGCTGATTTCCTGGGAGAAAAAAATGTAAAAGTTGTAGAAAAGAATATTGAAAATCTTGCCAAAAAAGATTAGAATAGAATAAATTGGACGTAGTGAGGATTAATTTAAATATAGACAGGAGGGAATTTGTTATGGCAAAAGAAATTGAGACGATTGCGGTATTGACCAGCGGCGGCGATGCGCCGGGAATGAATGCGGCAATCCGTGCAGTTGTGCGCCAGGCGCTTGCGCGCGGCAAGAAAGTAAAGGGAATTAAGAGAGGGTATGCAGGCCTGCTGCAGGAAGAGATTATAGATTTGGAAGCCAGGAGCGTGTCGGATATTATCCAGAGAGGCGGTACGATTTTGGCGACGGCAAGATGCAAGGAATTCACCACGCTGGAAGGGCAGCAGCTTGGAGCTGACATCTGCCGCAAGCACGGCATCGACGGCATCGTGGTAATCGGCGGCGACGGCTCTTTTAAGGGGGCGCAGAAGCTGGCATCATTGGGTATCAATACCATCGGCATTCCGGGAACGATTGACTTGGATATTGCCTGTACGGAATATACGATTGGGTTTGATACGGCGGTAAATACGGCGATGGATGCGATTGACAAGGTGCGTGATACCTCTACTTCCCATGAGAGATGTTCCATTATAGAGGTTATGGGCAGGGGCGCAGGATTCATTGCGCTGTGGTGCGGCATTGCTAATGGGGCAGAGGATATTTTGCTGCCGGAGAAATATGACTATGACGAGCAGAAACTTGTAAACAATATCATTAACAACCGTAAGCGTGGCAAGAAGCATCATATCATCATCAATGCGGAAGGCATCGGTCATTCTTCCAGTATGGCGAAGAGGATTGAGGCAGCTACTGGTGTGGAGACGCGAGCTACGATACTAGGCCATATGCAGCGTGGGGGAAGCCCGACCTGTAAAGACCGCGTGTATGCATCTACAATGGGAGCATTTGCAGCGGATTTGCTGTGCGATGGCAAGTCGAACCGCGTGGTTGGTTACCGTCATGGGGAATTTGTTGATTTTGACATTGATGAGGCCCTTTCCATGGAGAAGGCAATTTCAGAGTATCAGTTTAATATCTGTGAGAGCCTTAGCAGGTAAGGAGACATAAGTCTATGATTACTAGCGCTTCCAATCCCCGGATGAAAGTTATCATGCAGCTGAATAAGAAAGCCAAAACCCGCTTTGAACAGCGGGTTTTTGTGGTGGAAGGAAGTAAAATGTGTCTGGAAGCGCCCAGGGAACAGATTCAGCAAATGTATGTTTCGGAGAGTTTTCTTGCAGATGCGAAGCATAGGCAGCAGATACAGAATTATTCCTATGAGGTAGTTTCGGACGGTGTTTTTTCCCGCATCAGCGAGACGAAAACGCCCCAGGGTATCCTCTGCCTGGTGCAGATGCCGAAGTATGGATTGGAGGATTTGCTGAGCCAAAGCCCTCATTTGCTGGTTTTAGAAAATATCCAGGACCCGGGAAACCTGGGGACTATGATACGTGCCGGAGAGGGTGCGGGCGTTACCGGCGTAATCATGGACAAGACTACCGTGGATATTTTCAATCCCAAGACCATTCGTTCCACCATGGGTTCTCTGTTTCGTGTACCCTTTTATGTCACAGAGGATTTGCAGCTGACGATTGCAGAACTGAAAGAGAAAGGCATTGCTATCTATGCAGCTTGTCTGGACGGACAGAAACTGTATGACGAGCCGGATTATACATTGCCCTGCGGCTTTTTGATTGGAAATGAAGCCGGCGGTCTGAGCGAGCGGACTGCTGCCTTGGCGGACGTCCGTATCAGGATACCGATGGAAGGGCAGGTGGAATCCCTCAATGCAGCGGTTGCCTCTGCGCTGTTGATGTATGAAGCCAGCCGCCAGCGCAGACAGAGAAGATAACTATTCAGCCTTAAATATTTCTTCACAGTTTCCCCAGCGGCTATCTATACAGATAGTATAAAAATATTTATGGGATATATCGTGAGTTCGATAAATTTTCTCTCCTTTGCCAACGGCAGACTAAACCGGAATTTCTAGTATCCCTAACTCCAGAGAGGGGCTGATGACATTAATTTCCCCAATTCAAAACTCGCGTTTTCCCACTGACTAATAAAATATCGCCATAACGGATATGTTTTTTCCGGGGTAGGAAGGCTTTCGCTAGTTTTCCTTATCAGTGGCATAAAAGCACCAATGGGTATGCCGGGTGAACTGTTTGAGGGACTGCCATGGTAGGTTACTCCGTATTGCATAGAACTGGATGGCAGTTCCGAGTTTCAGAGGCATACCCTTATCGGAGGTGCTTGTTGCCACTGTTAGGAAAACAAGAAAGGCTGTCCGTGAGGAAAAAACATATCCGTTATGGCGATGTGACATAAGCAGTAGGGAAAACGCTCAGACAGTTGAGATTGGGGAAATACATCTCGCCCCTCTCCTGGAGGTAAGGGATACACAAAATTCCTCAAATGTCTGCCTTTTGGTAAAGGAGAGGAAATCTACTGACTCCAGAAATTTTCCCATAAATATTTTTGTATATTAGCATAGATAGCCGCTGTGGAAACTGTAATTGAAAATTTTAAGGCTGAATTGTTACTAGAAAGGAGCATTATGAGGATTTGGTTCAAGATATTTAAAGACAACCACCTTCTGCGGAATACTGTCGTTGAGGACGACAGTGAAGATACACGTACACACAAGATTTTTCATGCCTTAGAGCAGGCATGCTATGAATTTGATTTGGGTAAGCCTATCTGGCTGGATGCCACAGTGGCTGAATTTAAACGCCACGATAAGGCCCGGTTTTATCAGGATAATTTTGTGGAGCAGATAGATTTTGACTTTCTGGAAATCCATGTCATTGAAGAATGAGGACAAAGCGGACAAGTCAGCATCAACTCCCTAAATCCCCTGGAGATTGAACAGAACAGCCCACGCCATCTGCAGAGACGTTTGCGGCGTGGGCTGTTCTGTTCACAAGTTATTCTCCTGTGCAGTTCATGTCCGTGAAG
>CANOHX010000119.1 GCA_947565885.1 uncultured Lachnospiraceae bacterium | reverse complement strand
CGTGCAGTTAGATTTGTTGTATTTCTAACTTACACACTTTATTTTACACTCCCGATTCGGTAGTTCATATTTGTGAAATATATAACTCCTTTATGATAAAAATTTCAATATATTCTTATCATAAAGGAGTATTCTTTCCAAACAATTCAATGGCATAACATTATCCCGCTTTCAGATATAACCCATTTCCTCCATATGAGCCAACTGCTGATTGGGGATTTCTGAAGAAAAACCGTCTGGCAATATCGCCCCTTCCAACCTCGCATTCGCAAAATCACTTTCTCTTATTTCAGCTCCTCCTAATCTACATTTTTTCAAATTAGCATTTGTAAAATTAACATAAGATAAATCTGCATTTTCCAATACTGCATAAGATAATTTTGCCCCTTGAAAATCACAGCCTTTTAGAACCGTGTCGCTTAAATCAGCATTTTCTAAAGAAGCATCTGCAAACCCTGCATTTCGCAAATCACAGCTATGCAGATCTATATAAGAAAAATCTCCCTTGCTTGCCAGCGTGATACTGCCGTCATATCGGAGCGTAACCGGCACTTTGATAAAAATGTGTTTAAATATACGTCTGAGTACATCACTATTATTTATCATCTTTACATCGAACCACCACTTTATTCTCTCCCCGCTCTCTAACATTGGCTCATAAATATGCCGGTATACCTGAATCAGGCAAGATAATACATTACACACCGCGTTAATTGGATTTTGGTCAACGCTAAAATGAAATGCCTCTCCGTTGACCAGCATATACTGCATCAGGTCTGGCAGTTTTCTATGCCGTTTCTCCAATTCATAAAAATCATCCCACGCGCTGTGTTCCTTATGGTACATGGTGCGCAGCAGAATAAATTTACAGACCATTGTCTCCAGCTCACCATATTGGAACAGCAAACATAATTTCTTAACTACATCATTTAGTCTAGATATCTTCTTACTTTTACACCAACAACAATATATTTCATTCATCTTGCGCATAATGCTCTCACATAAGAAAAAATCACGCATATTATTGTGGTAAAACTCTACCATGCCTTTTTCCGTATCGGCTTTCCAGTAACCGCATAATGCATAGCACCGCTCAACGACTGCTTTCGTCTCCGCTTTTTTTATACCGATTTTCTCTACAAGGTCCTGCAGTTCATCATTCAAGAGGTATAATTTGCTATTGCCATTGCAGAACATCTGATATGCAATCTCTTCGCTAATCTGATATATTACATCCCGGTGCTCTATGATTTCATGTTCATAATCGTTATTCTCATTGGGGAACATCTGGTTATATTCTGTCTTGCTAAGCTCATTGTAGAATATCTGATGGTATAATGCCCACTCATTATAGAGTGCTTCATGAGTGATACGACCTGCAACCAACATGTAAAGCGCCATCGGCGTATCGCAAATGCCAAATGCATCCTCCTCCGAGATTCTGTTCAGAAAATCTTTCTTCTCATTGTCAACAATCTGACCACAGTCTCCTTCATATTTTTGAATCCACTGCTCTCTCTGCCCTTTATCCAAATGTTTCAGTAAAATATGAGATTTGGGTAAATCAAACCCCGCAATATCAATATACCTTGGACGCGTTGTGATTATGATTTTATAATTCCGAAACTTATGCAAATCATAGATATACCGTTCTGCCCTCTCTCCCATACCTTCTACCATACAGAGTTCATCGAACCCATCCAGCAGAAGCACTGCCTGGGGATAAACCTGTTCCACCTGCCGAATGGATTTGGCTTTCAGATAATCAAGTATCCCCTGTACAAAGTCCCCTGTCTCCCTTATCTTTTTTATAGGCATATCCCTGAGCCGCACAGTGATTAGTTTTTTGTCATCGAATATTTCTTTTTCCGTTTCATCCTGGTTCTCATAATGGTAATTCAGATAAGATACCAGGGAACTCTTTCCACATCCGGCATCGCCCTCAATAAAAAGAAACTGTCTCCTCTCCTCTATTAGAAATTCTTTCAAAAACCGCTTCAGATTATCTTGTCTTTCAAGTATGGTTCGTCCCATGATATCATACTTTTGCAAGACAAACAGATTTTTCAGGCAAACGCTGGTGCCCTTTTCATTTTTATGCAGAAAAAGCGGTTCTGAAAAACTGCGGCAATACATATCATTTGCTAAATGAAGCTCGGGAATCGCCACGTCTTCCTGCTTGCAATCCTCTGCCAGTTTATTTGCCACGTCTTCCTGCTTGTGATTTTCTGCCGGTTTATCTACTTTTTGCAAAACATTTTTTACCTCGTTATATAGTAAAGTTTGCCCAACCGACATATTTTTCAAAATTATTTTTTCTAATTCTTCTAAATAATATGTTAATATTTCTTGTACTGTATTTCTGTAAGGCAAAAGGTCTAAATATTGCTGAAGAAAAGCTTCGACAAACTCCTGTTTCTCTTCATTAGAAAAAATGGAATTTGCCTTGAATTTAGCGGCATGTTCTGTTATGTATCTGTCCAGTCTCTCTTCCAATACAGAATCTTTTAAATCATCTAACATTTTTTCTTTTATCTTAACATCAATATTTTGGAGTTTCTTTTCGTAAAATTCGCTTTTTCTGTTTGAAACTTCTTCCCTGACCCTGGTTTCAATCGTAGCCAATGTGCCAGTGTTGCTTAATATATCCCAGATTATTTTTGTCTCCATCACCGTATACCCCTTCCCATTTTATCTGTCACTTATGTTTTCTCTTCTTCCTTCTCTAAATCAATATTCTTTTAACAGCGCCTGATACTCTTTTAATAATTTAGACCAATTTTTTCTCTCTGCGGCTGATAGTAAGCTTTCTATGCCTGTGCCATAGGTACTGTTAAGCCACACATATAATGAGTTCTGTTCTAACATCGTTTTAAATTCAAAATATTTGTTCTTTCTGGCAAAAGCTTTCATCTTCTTGGCAATTGCTTTATATGTCGCTGGCTTCTTCTCCACGGTAACATAACATTCCAATGTATATTCCCCGCATTTCGCAGTGATAACAGCCTCACCCGGCTTTTTCGCTTTTACAACGCCTTGGCTATTAACCGTTGCCACTGATTTCTTTGAACCAGACCATCTCACCCCACTTCTTGTCCCATTTACTTTGAGTTTTTTGCTCTCACCTTCCTCCAAGGTAATATCATCCTCTGATAGTTCCGGGTAATATGCTCCCGAAAGAGAGACATAATACGGCACGTCGCTCGTAAAAATCATAAAACTCGCCCGCATAATTTTTAACCGCAGTATATTCTCTAAAAAAGTCTGGTTCCGCCGCTTTTACTTCTCCCATCCCCAAAAAGACAGCGCACATCATAACAACCGCCAACACCAGCAAACTACCTTTGAAATATTTCATAACCATTCCCCTTTCCATCCGTAAATTGTCAGATACCTTATAATTGCAGACAACTCTCTGCATCATATTTAAAGCAAATCTTTTTCTGAAAGAAAGAGCTCATCTGGAACTTCAAATAGCCCTCCCGGAAATCTCCTTAAATTTTCCAACTGGCTATTGACATTCTCTATCAGTTCATCTGCCTCATCTTCCGCCAATGTCCTCAGTAATTCCCGAAAAATTCCCGGGACATGTTTATTTAACTTCATGCCATTTTTCAGCAGGAACTGAGATAACCTATGGTATTCATTGCAAACATAACGATCATATACACTCTTTCCAGTTAATATATCACAATTATGATTCACCTCCGGCAGGAAAAAGCACGCCGGAAATGTTTTCTTATAGTCATCGGGTACCTCTTTTTCCTTTTTAGAAATATACACTTTATTGCTATAAGCTGCAAATTCAATCTGCAGCAAATAATTGTCCCTTAAAAATGCAGCACAGATATAATCATATAAATTGCGATTTCGCCTCCAATAACGCAAGTTATTAGAAATGTTTGGGCATGATTTATACACAATCTTTTTTTTCGTTAATGCTATATCTGCTAAACTTTCGTTGGAAAGCTTACCCTCACTCGTATCAAAAACCAACTGTTTTGCCAAATCGCCTCTCTCATGCAGCAATTTACCATAATCCGCCATCGCTAAATAAGAAAAATTTTGCTCCCTTAATCCTGACAAACTTCCATCTATTGAGAAACCCTGATTTACAAGATTACTTTTCATAATTTCAACCTCGCTGACTGACTCTAAAGTAAGCCCGCGCACTCCATCACGCGCCACGTCCAAATATGGGCGGTACTTATCTTTCAGCAGGACAATTGTCGCAAGATTCTTATTATTCCTGTTATCAAAAAAGAAATCGGCATCCCCGCACCAGATTCCATTGTGCGCTGCGATACTAAATGCTCCCGCCTTAGTTATGGTATTTTTGAAATATTTCTTATACCACTCAAATTCAGATAATGAACAAATATCAAAACTCCATTCCTTCTGCAACAACATAAATTCTGCTAAGGTTACAACATTATCCGTTTCTATTTCAGAATAACCACTTCTTTTAATAGATTTTATCACTTCTTTTATCGTTTCATTTAATTTTTCTCCTGCAATTCCATATCTTCCTTTTATGTAATATTTCCATCCGGTTTCACCAATATCATTTTCAATTATCGCTTCTAATACTTCCCGCTTTAATTCATCATGTGCATATTGTAATTCTAATCTTTTCTCTAAACCATACAAGCCATCTCTTTGTCGCTCATACTCTCTCTCTATTATCTCCATCTGTCTTCTAAAATCATCTTCTAAATTTAACTGAATTACTATTCCCAGCTTATCCCTCTGCTCATCTATTGTCAAATCAACATTAACCCATGCTTCCACATTCTTATTTCCCAATTTCAAGACAATGGGATTATGCTCTCCCTCAACTTCTGCCGTCAGCAATGCGCCTTTCAGATACGGCATACTGGTATAATCTTTAAACGAAACACACTTCAGCAGTAACTTGGGGGGATAACTAAAAGAAATTTGCGGTATGTTACTATACAGCTCATTTAACTTTTCCTCCGGAATCGTAAATTCCTTCACTCCGTTTTCTCCTAAGACGTCTGCTGAACAAATCTCGTTTAGCGCAGCCGTAAACTCCTCTTCCGTCAGATAATCGCAGGAACCTTCCTCTCCATCATAATGAACTGCCACCGGAGGGTAAATCACATATTTATCCACAATCTCCTTAAATCCCCGATATTTGCCGGTTTGGTAGAGATTTGCGCGGACGGCTAGGACTGTGCCGGCTTGTGTTAAGTATTGTGCCTTTTCCTTTTGCGTCACTCCTTTCATTGGGCCCGGCATATGTTGCTTGTCCTTGTTCGATAAATAATAATATCCATTGATCCCATGCATGCTTAAGCGCAATGCCGGATAGTAACTATTCCCCTCCCTGAAATGTTTGGTGCTGATTTCCACCTGGTTGGTCTGATTGTCCCCCATAAAGCAGGACAAAATCCCAATGCCAAACCTGCTGATTGGCATAAAATCGGCGTCCGCGTTACACTGTAATTTTGACTTGGTAAACGTGTCTGACGTATAATAGGAACTCCCTATCTTCAGGAAATAATTCATAATAACATCTTCCGTCATGCCGATTCCATTATCTTCAATGCGGAACCAATGATAACCCTCCTCGTCCATCCAGCAGCGGATATTTATCTGTCCTTTCCAGCCGGAAGGCAGGTTTTTATCCAACTGCTCCCTGGTACGAACCGCATCTATGGCATTTTGAATCAGCTCCCTGACAAACACTGAGGGATCGCTGTACAAATCCTTGCCAATCAGCAATTCCAGTATTTTGTCCTGATCCAGTGACAGCCGGTATTGCCCTGACACATATCCTTCGGATTTTATATTGCGCCTAATCTTTCCGGGCAAGATAAAATCCTGCCACTTGCCCACAAACCGTTTTAATTGCTTTGCGCAATCATTTAATGCCTCATCAACCCAGTCAAGATAACAATTGACGGTCTGCTCCACTTGCATTGATTTGCAGGTTGCACTGTAATCCAGAGGATACATATGTGTTCGCTCACTGATATGCAGGAAATCAAACCCTTGGGACGCCAGGTGTTTGTCCCATTCTTCTTTACTTTTCAGCGCATTGGCATCCTTGGCATTTTGAAACCCGCTATACCAGTATACCGCTTCCGGCGCCCTGCTGGTATCAAAGTCCAGGATATCTGCCAACCGCAGTAAGATTGCGCAAAACCTGAGATCTATTGTTGCTGTTGGCTCCATTTTATCTAATGACGTGATATTTTTCCCATGGCTCTGGCACACCTTTATCAAAGATTCCCTGTCAATTTTCCCCTCTAATACCCTCGGCCATTCAATACTAAACAGAAGATCCATCACTCGTTCATGATGAATACTGCGAAGATAATTCTGGATCATATCATCGGTCATCTCCGGAACGGTGTTCCCCGCGGAAAAGGCTTTCACATATTCGTGATGGTTGTTCTCTAAATATTGATTCAACCTGTCAATATCGTTAAATAATTCTTCCTTATCCTCCTCGCTGTAGCTCATTCCGATATCATGGCAGCAGGCGGACATGATAAGCAGAGCCGCCTCATCCCTGGTCAACTTATGCAAATCATCTCTCAGCAAGTCAGCCATCAGCCGCATAACATTGCAGATATGCGTTTCATTATGTAAGGTAAACATGGGAAACGTATCGCGAATCGTCTCCGCTCTTTGTACACCGTACTTACAGATTTGCTTAACGGCAGCTGCATATTCACTTCCAATCTGCTGTTCCTTGCGCACAGCGGCATTTTCTTCCTCAATCTTTTTCTCTAGTATCTCCCATAATTTTTCATCTATAAATCCCATTTTTGTATACTCCTTATCATTTTATCTTCCGGATACCCTTTTTTAAATTATACCATCTTCTTCCAGACATGCAAGAGGGCCAAAGCGCCCGTAACGCCTTAGCCCTATCAAAACACTATTTTATTCTGCCAGATAGCCCTCTTTTACTATATCTGCCACCACCTCTGTGGGAATCTCGAAAAAGACAACGCCCATATACCCGGGGGCAACTTCGTATTCGTCAAACACCAGCACCAGCTTGCCGGAGTCATTGATATAGAAATCCACATCTTCCGATATCTCTTTAAAATTCCATTCCTCAATGTCAGAATTCAGATTATAGCTTTTGGATTCGTCCTGCTCCATCTGCATTTTCATCTGCTCTTTGATATTTTCTGAAATCGGCGTGATGTAATCTGCGCCATCCTCAAATAAATCCTTTAAAATAATCATGTTCCCTGTCTTCTTGTCGATATGGTAAATTTTTTCGGACTGACTGGCTCCCGCCATCGTCATCGTCTGGTGAAACTGCAGGGAGAACAGCTTGTCATTGTCCGTGACCACCTCATAATCAAGGTCTACCGCCTGCATACCCTCACCGCCGGAAGCTTTCACATCATCCTCATAGGCGGCAATGATTTCATCGGTATATGCCTGGATTTTTTCATTCATTGATTGGGAAGCCTCCTCCATTTCTTTGCCATTCTCGTCTTCTACCCTGACCTCCGGCACTTTAATATTCGCCTCCATCTGCTTATCCTGAGACCAATATATGCGGAAATTCACTACTTTCACGACTGCCCCAATCACAGGAATCTGTTCCATGGCATAGGCGATGGGCGCGCTGACATTGATAAGGAATGTAAGCAGCAAAGCAGCGGCGGCGGCAGCGAGGCAGCCCTTGGCAAACCACGAGCGGAAAATAGCATTCCTGCCTTTGCCAAGCCTATTCGGTATCTTCTCCCTCTCCAATTCACTCTTTGCCTGGCTGATAGAGGTTTCCACCTGCTGTTTTAATGATTCGGGCACTTTTATATTCTGGTAATCCTGTTTGATTTGCTCTAAATTATGATTCATAACAAAATTCTCCTTCCGTCAGTTTGATTTTTAACTTTCTCAGGCTGCGGTATAAGATGCTCTTTGTGGTGCTCAGGTTTTCTTCGAGGATATCGGCAACCTCCTGAAGCTTCCTGTCTTCAAAATAGCGCAGGACAATGGCGGCACGTTCTTTTTCATTTAAGACGTCAAGAGCATCGATGGTGTCAAAATCACAGTACTTATCTTCTCTCCCATCGTCCGGCAAAATATCCTGTGAAAGTTCATGCTGCCTCTGCCGAAGCAGTTCTATCGCAGTATTGATGACAATGCGGCACAGCCATGTCCGAATAAAATCCCTGTTCTTTAATGAACCTGCATTCTTGATGGCTTTGTATGCGCTCTCCTGTACAACATCCATGGCATCCCCCTCGTTCTTTACATATGTGTATGCCAGACGGTATAAAGACTCATAGGAAGATAATAATTCCTGCTCCACCAGCTGTTGTTTTCTCGGTGAATTCATATGGCTTTCTCCTTTCTGTTTTCTATACGTTAGACGATACAGGCGGCAAAAAAGTTTCATTCCGTGAAAAATTTTTATTACCACACCATAACAGATCTGCTCCCGATTGGCAACTTCTAAAAACTTTCTTGACATTTGTACGATTTCGTACTATAATACTACTGGTACGAAATCATACTATAAGGAGGATACGTTATGAAAAACAAAGCTTCCAATGAACTGAAACGAGTCAATTTTCTGTTTGGCGAAACCGGGGCAGCATACCATGAAATGTATTTAAAACTGGGAATGTCGGACAGCTCTTGCTCCATCCTTTACGCCGTTTTAGAAAATGGAGAAAGCCGTCCCCTGCAGGAGATTTGCCACTATACCGGCCTCAGCAAGCAGACAATCAACTCCGCCATTCGTAAATTGGAGGCAGATGGAATTCTTTATTTGGAAATGTCTGGCTCCCGGACTAAAACCGTCTGCCTCACAGAAAAGGGCAAAGCCCTGGCGGAACAGACTGCTGGAAAAGTGATGGCAGCAGAAAATGAAATCTTTGCTTCCTGGCCGCAGGAAGATGTGGAGAAATATCTGGAATTGACAGAAGCTTATCTGCTTGCATTAAAGGAGAAGGCCAAAGACTTGTAAACCAGAGAATCCACGTAACGATAAAAATTAGGCATTTGTGAAACGCCTAAATATGACCTGGGAGAAAGGAAGAACCTATGGCTAAGAATATGATTCTGTTATCTGACCACTTTAACTATCGTAGGC
>CANOHX010000118.1 GCA_947565885.1 uncultured Lachnospiraceae bacterium | reverse complement strand
GCTTTCTGAATAAATTGGCTTACAGATTGTAAGCCAATTTGATATAAGTAAAAAATAATTAGCAAGATTATAACTTGTATATACTTGTTTTGTAAAATATGTTTTGATAAAAACATACTATATATTGTGTTTGCTGCTTTGTTTCAGAATCAAAAATGATTTCTAAACAAGTTGAAATATTTAATACATTGACAATTATGGATATATACTCCCGAGTTTGACAGTGTTTTAACAAAAAAAGTCCCATAATCCGCTCTGGCAGGGGCTTTCGGGACTTTTGTAAACTTTTTGATTGCACGTTACGCTTTCGGCTTTTATGTCTGTGAGCAGATATTCCTCATTTTCTTTATGGGGATTATTTGCTTTGAAGTACAGAAGCCGAATGCCTCATGCAGGGCATCTGTCAGTTCGGTCCTGGTATAGACCGGCTGGTAGCCTTTTCCCTCATATTTCATAAAATCCATCCCCTGCAAAGTGGAGATAATCTGACTTATTGTGTATCTTTCATCCAATTTTTTCTCAAGATAGCGGTACACGATCAGGGCGATAAAACAGGTCATGAAGTGCGCAAGGATGCGGTCCTGCCGCTTCACATATACCGGCCGTGCCTCAAAATCCGTCTTCATGATGCGGAAGCATTCTTCGATTTCCCAGCGGCGCTTATTCACCTTGACGATCGTTTCCGGCCCATCCCCCAAATTTGTGCAGACGGCATAGAAGCCGTCATACTGTTCCTCGCATTCGATTACGCGCCGGTCTATGTAGCTTACCGATTTTTCCGCAGCTTCCCCGGCATCCGTTGCATGGTCCGTTTTAATAAACCGCCTGGGGTCATTCTGTCTTTTTTTCCCGCATACAGTTTCTCCGGCACGGACGATTTTTTCTGCCCGCTCAACCTGCCTGTCCCTTATGGAACGCAGGTAATCCCTGTACTTGATGGAATAGGACACGACCAGCTGCTGTCCGACCACGGCTGTCTTTGTGGCCCCATTGTCGTTTACCGCGGATTTTTCCTTAATCCAGCGGCTCTTAAAAAATATCTTATCTCTGTCATCGTCGTCGTCCAATTCCCGTATATCGTATATAATGCCGGAAGGCCCGCCTGGAAGACGCCATCCCTGCGGGTCCAGCGCCCATTCCCTTAAATGCGATTTCAATATTTGACAAAAAATAATGCCATTAAAGGCTTTGAGGGTATTTTTATAAGGTTAGGCTGTCAAACACCCGAATTTGACACCCTGCAAAATTTTGTGTTATTATGAAATTAATAAAATTTAAAATGGTGATACTATGCTGTTTAATTCCATTGATTTCCTGATATTTTTTCCAATTGTGACCTCAATATATTTTGTAATCCCTAAGAAATTGAGAAATTTGTGGCTGCTGATTAGCAGTTATTATTTTTATATGAGCTGGAATCCCAGATATGTTATCCTCATTGCAGTTTCAACGGTGATTACCTTTATCAGTGCGCTTTTGCTGGAGACAGTAAAGGGAAAACATGAGAAAAAGTTGGTGCTGGCAGCTTCTTTAGTTAGTAACCTGGCAATATTGGGCGTGTTCAAGTATGCGGATTTTGCCTTGCAGAGTTTAAGCAGCGTGGCATCATATTTGGGGCTGGGAACGATAGAACGAAGGCTGGATTTGCTTCTTCCGGTGGGGATTTCCTTTTATACGTTTCAGGCGCTGAGTTATACGTTTGATGTATACAGGGGGAATATCAAAGCGGAAAAGAATATTTTCCGCTATGCGTTGTTTGTGTCATTCTTTCCGCAGTTGGTGGCCGGACCGATTGAAAGGTCGGGAAACCTGCTTTGCCAGATTCAGAAAGTCAGGGAGACAGAGCTGTGGAATTTTGAACGCGTCCGCGATGGATTGCTCCTGATGGCATGGGGGCTGTTTCAAAAGTTAGTGATTGCGGACAGGGCATCTTTGCTCGTTAATCAAGTCTATAACAATTATGAAAATTATGGTTTTGTGGAATTATTGCTTGCCTCTGTCTTGTTTGCATTCCAGATATATTGCGATTTCAGCGGATACACGGACGTTGCCCGAGGGGCGGCACAGGTGCTGGGATTTTCTCTGACCCACAATTTCCGTCAGCCTTATTTTGCCACCAGCATCAAGGATTTTTGGCGCAGATGGCATATTTCCCTGACTCTGTGGTTCACAGATTATCTTTATATACCGTTGGGCGGAAGCCGGAAAGGGATATTCCGTAAGTAGCTTAATATTCTCATCGTCTTTGGCGTCAGCGGGTTGTGGCATGGGGCGAGCTGGCATTTTGTGGCCTGGGGGCTGATTCATGCCATCTATCAGATTGTCGGCGATTTAAAACATCAACTTACAAAAAAATTTGCGGCAGGAGGGAAATGTGCTGCCAAGGATTCGTTTAGCCATAAACTGGGAAAAGGAATTGTTACCTTTTTGTTGGTGGATTTTGCATGGGTGTTTTTTGCTGCAGATGGGATGAGCCATGTGTATCATATCTTTTGCCAGATGGTTACCGCATTTCAGACAACGAGTATTTATGGAATCGGACTGGACAGAGGAAATTGGTTTATGCTGATTTTTGGTATCCTTGTCCTTGCAATCGTTGATGCAGTCCATGAAAGGGGAGAAAGCATTTTTGTATTGGTAAAACGGCAGACGCTCTGGTTTCGGTGGATCCTGTATTTGGGATTGATATGGTGCACGATGATGTTTGGCATTTATGGCGTCAACTATGACAGCAGCCAATTTATATATTTCCGCTTCTAAGGGAGGATGTGGCTGATGATAAAAAAGAAAATAAAATTATGGGTTTCTATTGTAGTGTTCTGCATACTGTTTGTGGGCTGCAATAAATTTTTTCAATATATTCTCATAGATGATACAGCTTCCTATACCAGGCTGACATTTCATGAGATGTATGAGCAGGAAAATATAGACGTCCTGTTTGTGGGTTCCTCACACTGTTATCGGAGCTTTATTCCGGAAATATTAGATGAGGAGTTAGGGATGAACACGTTTAATTGCGGGACATCATCCCAGTATCTGGATGGTTCTAATATGGTTATCAGGGAAGCTGCAAGGAATAATGACATCAAGCATATTTATTTGGAAATATATTTTAACGCGGCGTTTTCGGTAAATAAGGAACGGACAGATTTAACGCAGACTTATATAATTTCAGATTATCTGAGACCATCTTTAGATAAGGTTCAATATTTGCTCAATGCTTCGACAAAGGAATATTATAGTAACAGCTTTTTCCGGGCGCGGAGGAACTGGAATCGTTTCTTTGATGCAGATTATATCAAAGATTTAGTCCTCAAAAAGGGAACGAATGCTTATAAGGACTATGAATACACCTATGCGTCGCAGGAGACGGAGTGGTACGCCGGGAAAGGCTATGTTGCCAACAATCAGAAAGTCGATAATTGGAATTATTTTTTGGACGATGCATGGGTTGATGCAGATTTTGCTAAGATATCGGATGATTGGCTTCAAGCATTGGAAGACATCATTGATTTCTGCGATAAGAAGGAGATTGCCCTGACGTTGGTTGCGGCGCCGATGCCCAATTACCTGTTAGCAGGAATAGGCAATTATGATGAATATATAAGGCGTGTCCAAGATATAATAGCGGGTACAGATATTCGCTTTTACGATTTTAATTTGTGTAAAGAAGAATATTTCCCCAACACCTCTTCTTTGTTTAAAGATAAAGACCATTTGAATTGTTATGGCGCAGAAACATTCAGCCGGCTGTTTGCGAATTTTATCAATGGAAAAATACCAGAAGATGAACTGTTTTACAGTTCCTATGAGGAAAAGCTTGGTCATCTTTCGCCGACCGTGTTTGGAGTGGTGTACCACGATGAAGAAGACGATAAAGGGAAAATAATCCGCAAATGCCAAATTGTTTCCACGAGAAATGATAGCCTTGAATATAAAATCACTTTGACACCACAGGAGGGGGAACCGTATCTGTTACAAGGATTTTCTGACAATAAGAGTTTTACTGTTTCACCGGAAGAAAACGGTGTCATCGACATCACATACCGCTTGGGCAATCTACCGGAGGAAACACAGGAAGTGCAGGTGGCTTATTGATGTCCTACAGCTTTGCAGAATCGAAGCGTCCGTATTCTGCAAAGCCGTGAGAACCTATTATGCATTCCCCTGGCAGCCGTGCTTATGTTCGCCGCATTGATGGCCTTCTCCATGATGGTCATGGTGGCTGCAGCGTACATCTGGGTTGTAGGCAAGATTTCCCGCGAGCAGGGCGTTAACTGCTTCATCCGCGTTGCCTGAAACACCGCCATAGAGGGTGATTCCTGCTTCAGCCAGTGCGTTCTGTGCGCCGGCGCCAATTCCGCCGCAAATCAGCGTATCCACTTTTAAGTCGGAGAGCAGTATGGCAAGAGCGCCATGTCCGCTTCCCTCTGTGCTGACAACCTGCGAATCTGCAACCTTTCCGTCCGCAATTTCATACACTTTGAACTGTTCGGTATGTCCGAAGTGCTGGAAAATAGTTCCATTTTCATAAGTTACTGCAATTTTCATGATATCTCGTTCCTTTCTTAGGGCAGTCTGATTATCAGACTTGTTATTAATTCTGTTGCACTTTTTGCCGCAGCATTTCCAGGCAGAACCATCGCAAAGCATGTAATTTCCACCGGAAATGCGCAGTGCTTTGCCGCTGATGAGGCAGTCTGCAAGTTTCGCCCTTGCCCGCTCGTAGATTTCCGTGACTGTAGTTCGGGAAATCCCCATCTGTCTGGCGCACTGCTCGTGAGTCTTTTTTTCATAATCAATCAGCCGGATTGTTTCAAATTCGTCTATATGGAGTATTACCAGCCCTGGTTCCCTGATGCCACAAGGGGCAAAGCTATCATATTCAGGTTCCAGACAAATTCTTCGGCAGCGGCTTGGTCTTGCCATGAATCCACCTCCATTTTCGACATATGACGATAATAGTATTATATACGGTGTGAGGACGGAAGTCAAGGTGCGATATCTCTCTGGCATGAAGGGCAATATACGCTGCTGCGCCCGCCGATTACCATGCGGCACAATAAGTCCTGGCAATTGGGGCATTGTTCGCCATTATGTCCATACACTTGCAGGAATGGCGTATTGCGGTAGTCTTTGCCCTTGCTTTGTAAATATTCTTCTGGCGTAATGGCATTTTTTTCTATAAAATAGGAAAGGCGCTTAGGGATGATATCGGCAAGCGTCATCCATTCATCGTCGCTGAGGCTGTCCGCCCGGCGCCTGGGGTGAATTCTGGCGGTAAACAGGATTTCATCAGAATAAATGTTGCCGATTCCGGCGACTACATTCTGCTCCAACAGACATTCTTTGATGGTTTTCTTACGTTTACCAAAATGTGTCTGTAAATATTTGGCAGTCATGCCATCGTCAAATGGCTCCAACCCTAACTTGCCGATGCCGCTGTATGTGTCTTCCTCGTCTTTGTGCAGCAGCCAAAACCTGCCGAAGCGGCGGGTATCCGCAAAACGCAATTCGCAGCCATTGCTTAATTTAAAAATAATGTGCGTATGCTTTTCTTCCGGGTATTCGGGCGGCGTAAGCAGAAGTCCGCCGGTCATCCGCAGATGCAGCATAAAATAATCGCCGCTTTCCAGCGATACGCCTAAGAATTTTCCCCGGCGCATCATTCTGGAAATTTTCTGACCCTGCAGCAGTGCACAGAATGCGTCCTGTGTAGGATGTGCGATTACTTCCGGTCGCCTGACCGTGATGTTTACAATCTGCAGTCCCATAATCTGCGGTTCCAATACCCTCTTTATCGTCTCAACTTCCGGCAGTTCTGGCATCGTTTTCACCTATACACTTCGCCGCGGTTGGCGTTGTCAGTTCCTTTGCCTCGGGCATGGTGTCCTTTCTTGCGGATTTCTTTATCTGTTCATGGTAGAAGTAATTTACGATAATTGGCGGCGCATCGTAATCCCTCTCCATGCTGTCGTCATTGGTCACATATTCCAGTCCCAGCTTATCGGCGAATGTTTTCAGGTCTTTGTCCAGCGCCTGCCAGTAACTGCGGTTCTTGTGGTGATAAATTTCTTCGTATAACGGCAGTAAAGCGGGGTATTTTTCTGCTATGTAATCCATGATGATTTTTTTATAACTGCCTCGCAGGTTCAGGTTTTCCAGCCAGATCCAGTTGCAGCAGTCTTTTGCCCGCTGGATGATTTCTTTGACCTCGGTGATGCCAGGGAAAATCGGCGAGATGAAACATGAGGTGCGGATTTTCTCCTTATGAAATGTTTCCATGGCGGCAAACCGGCGGGCGATGGAAACGGCGTTGTCCATATCTTCATGGAAATCTTCATCCAGCGTATTGACAGACCATGAGATACGGATATTGGGAAAAGTTTTAATTAATTCCAGGTCGCGCAGCACCAAATCTGATTTGGTGGCGATGCTGATTTTCGCCGTGGTTCCCCTTATCTGTTCCAGCAGCGCCCTTGTGCGCTGGTAAGTCTCTTCCTGTGGGTTGTAAGGGTCGGTCACAGAGCCGATAAAGATTTCTTTACCGTTATATTTCTCCGGGTGTTTGATTTCATTCCACTGTTTGACGTCCAAAAATGTTCCCCAGGGTTCCGTATGGTTTGTAAACCGCTTCATGAATTCCGCATAACAGTATTTGCAGGCATGTGTGCAGCCGGTATAGGGGTTGACGGAAAAGTCTCCGACCGGGAGGTTTGTTTTCGTAAAGATGTTTTTGGTCTGTATTTCTTGGATAATAGGCTTCATTTGCAACTTCCTTGAGATTTTTTGCTTATCATAGCATGGGTCGACATAATTTGCAAATTCATCTTTTATGGAAAATATTTTCTGTTTGTATGACTTTTGGTAAAAAACGGCGACTGATACTAAGGAGGCATCTCATAATACTGCTTGATGATAAAGGAGGTTAATGCCCTATACCAGGAAGCGATTGCAAATGGCTATACAGCGTCTGACCAGGAAGTTGAGGAGTTTTTAAAGGAGCAGAAGCGGCAATACGGACAGGCGGAAAATAAAGAAGAGGTCTATGCTTTTATGGACAGGTTTGAAAGTAAGCAGGCATATTGGGAGTTCCAGTCTGAGGTTTATAAGAAGGATTTGCCAATCCAGAAATATAATGCAGCTAGGGAACGTGAATTTATGGAGGAACAGATAGCGGGCGGCAGCGCAGACGGTTTGGAATTTCAGGATAAATGGGAGCATGAGTTCCAAAGACAGAAGGCGGAGGCGGTAGAAAAGTATGAGTTTGTAGTAGAGTGATAAATTGTCACTGTTGAGTGGAAGCAGATATTGACAAATGAGAATATAATTGAATTATCATAATTCAGGGAAAAATAGGGCTGGTATCGCAAATTAATAAAAAATTCATGAAAAATCTATGATATAAAAACTTATGGCAGCGTACAGTTTGCTATGATGATAAGGGTGTCAAAAGGTAATTTTTTAACTATCTTAATTCTTACCGTTTGCCATCCTGTTATGATAAAGAAAAGCCTTGCAGATTGGGCGGGAAGAGGAGGAAATACAGAATGGCATATATTAGGAAAGTCAAGAAAAAGGATATAGCAGCTCTTGTTTACATCGTTTCGCTGCTGCCAATGCTTCTGCCATGGTGTTATTTTGATGAGGAAATCGATGGCATAAAATATGGAACAGATATCGTTAACCCCAAAATATTTATTGTGCTGGCTGTCGCTACTTTTTTGTGTCTGATGTTTACAGAAAGCCCAAAGGCGAAACGTCTGGCAAAGATATTTTTGCTGCTGCACGTTGTGCTCTATCTTTTTTATGCATTGTTCTGGTATGTGCCGTTGCTGACGGATTTTAATTTGCTGCTGTCATTGGAAGCGGCACATTCCGGGGTTTATCTTTCTTTGCTGGGTATTGGGCTGGTGTACTTCTTTTGTCGCAAAGATTGAAAATATTTACTTAAAATAACAATTTACTTTTCTCTGTACTAGTTTTTCACCTGTTATCATATTTTAATTATAAAGATAAACAGGTGGAGTTTATGAAAAAAAGGATAGAAGTAATTATGGCGGTGCTGCTGCTTCTGGGCGCATGCCTGTTTGCGAGGGAGGGGGCTTATATGGTAGACAGCCTGAAAGCCCAAAAAGGCGAAGTTTGTATTGTGGTGGATGCCGGGCACGGAGGTGACGATCCTGGTAAAATAGGCATCAACAAGGTTAAGGAAAAAGAAATAAACCTGAAAATTGCCAAGGAACTGGAAAGGCTGCTAAAAAAAGAAGGAATCAAAGTTGTCATGACGCGCAAGGACGATGGGGGGCTGTACCAACAATCTTCCAACAATAAGAAAGTAGAGGATATGCGCAAACGCTGTGAAATTATTACCAAGGCAAATCCAGTATTTACGGTGAGCATTCACCAGAACAGTTACCCGGACGAATCGGTAAAAGGGGCGCAGGTCTTTTATTATGGGCAGTCCCAGGAAGGGAAAAAACTGGCAGAGACGCTTCAGCAATCGTTGGTCGAGCAGTTAGACCCCACAAATCATCGGCAGGCAAAGGCAAACGAAAGTTATTTTCTTTTGAAAAAAACGCCGTCTCCAACCGTAATCGTAGAGTGCGGTTTTCTGAGCAATTCAGAGGAAGCAAAGCTTTTAGAGACAGAAGAGTACCAAGGTAAAGTTGCTGAAGCGGTAAAAAATGGCATTCTTAAATGCTTGAATATGAGCGGGACTGATAACAAATCACAGGATAATACGAAAAAGCAATTATAATTATAGTAAGCGACAAGATAATTTGTCCCTTTCTATAACCTTTCCAGGGGGATGCGCACGATTTTGTAAGGAAGATACTGCGTTTCACGCAGCCAAAATCGGCGCAAGCGAACGACAAAAGTAAAAATTATTATCGTTCACAATATATATTGGAATGTGGCACAGCGGAGCATACGCTACCATATGTAGTAGTTGTCAAGATTTGGCAATATGTTATATAATGTACATAAGCTACGAGCAGTGCCAAGTCCGAGGACAAAGTGCCTGTGGCGTGCTAGCACGGCGGCAGGCGCTTTTTTTGAGGAGTTGATAGGGCGACAGCCCGATAGCGAAAGAGCGAAGCGCTTGAGCGAGCACTGCGAGAAGAGCAGGAGAAGCGACAGCCCGATAGCGAAAGAGCGAAGCGCTTGAGCGAGCACTGCGAGAAGAGC
>CANOHX010000117.1 GCA_947565885.1 uncultured Lachnospiraceae bacterium | reverse complement strand
GTGGGTATTATTGGTTTCATGGGCGTTTTGACGATATTATCAAGACGGGAGGATTCCGCGTTGGACCTTACGAAGTGGAAAATGTCCTGATGGAGCATCCGGCAGTCGTAGAGTGCAGTGTCATCGGCGTCCCGGATAAGCTCAGAGGTCAGGCGATTAAAGCGCTGATTGTTCCCGGCAGCAAATATATGCCCTCGAAAGAGCTTGAATTGGAAATTAAAGAGTTCTGCAACCGGCAGCTGGCGGAGTATAAATGGATCCGTATGGTGGAATTTGTGCAGGAGATGCCCAAAACTATCAGCGGAAAAATTCAAAAGAGCGTTCAGCGGAATCAATAATTGGTAGCATTTCCCTGTAAAGTATAGTATAATTCTTGGCATGGAGACCTAATGTTATAGAGACCTGATGTTATGGAGGTCTGATGTTATGGAGGTCTGATGTTGTTTACGGGCTCTGATATAGTAAAGCAAAGCCTGGAATTATATGATAACAGGGAGATGACATGAAGAACCATTTAGAACATATGGAGGATATTCTTGGACAGAATATCAGCGGGTTTCATGAATACAGCCTGTCGGAACCGGTTCATCTGAATTATGTAAGCCAAAACCTCTGTGACATGACGGGGTATACCAAGGATGAGCTGCTGGATGAACAGGAGGATAAATATGCTTTGCTGGTACATCCTGGTGACCGCAAGACATACTTAGAATTTATACAAAATCTGAAATCGAAAGAGCAGACGCTTACATGCAGGTACCGCCTGATGAAAAAGCAAGGGGTATTTGTTTATGTAAGCGATACTGCCACATCTAGGAAATTGGCGGACGGCAGCATGGCAGGGGATTCTGTGCTGGCCGATATCACCGATATCATCAATGAAAACAGCAATCTGCAGTTTCTGAATGAGACAATTCCCTGTGGATTTATCCGCTACAGCTGCCAAAGGCAGCCCAAAATTTCATATATTAACAGGCAGATGATGGCTCTTTTGCGTTTTCCGCAAGTGCGGGATGGGGAACTTGACTATCTTGAATTATATAAAGAAGATATATTTTTGATGATTCCCATGGAAGAACGGCGTAAATTTGCAAAATGTTTAAAGAAAGTATATTCTTCTTCTGTCCCTGTTGCCGGCGAGATGACGCTGCTTCGCTGTGATGGAACCAAGGCGCACGTCTTCGGCTGGATTACAAAATGCACAAATAGGGAGGGAATAGAGGAGTTCCAAAGCGTTTGCGTTGATGTGACTGCCAGGTATCAGGCGAAGAAAGAAGAGGAAATTAATCAGTACCTTAAAGCGCTGACAGACGTCTATGATAAGATTTTTGCCTATGATTTTGCGGCAGGCACCGTGAAATGCCTTTACAGCGGCGGCTCCCCGATGTTTCGCTGGCTTGAGAATGTCTCCATGCAGATGGAGGAGGCGACAAACAGATGGGTAGCAGGGACCGTGATTTCAGAGGACCGTGAAACGGTTCTGCAGTTTTTTCGAAAATTCTGCCGCAAAGAATTATATACGTCCGGCGAAAAACCGCCGCAGATCACTTACCGTTCGCAGTCTTCGGATGGTTCTGTAAAACAATATAGCGGCATTTTCATTAAGATGAATGAAACTGTAAGTTTCTATTGCTGCCGCTGCCTGGCTGACATACAGGAAGCAGATGCGCTGAGGGACGAGAACGCATTTCTGAAAGAAAATATGCAGGAGCTGGTGGCGCGATTCACAGACGGCGTTGCAGCGTTTGAACTAAAAGACGGGCTGGTAACACCGTTGTATGCCAGTGAGAATGTCTGCGGATTCTTTGGTTTTGCCAGGGATGAGTGGATTGCCTTGATGGAAAAAGGCGCCACGTACAAAGATTTTACAGCACATAGCGGCACAGCCTATGAGGATTTTGCGGAACTCTTGAGAAATGGTGAAGCGGAATTTGCCTATTTTGACCTTAAAACGCAGACGGAGCGTAAAGTCAAGGCAATCTGCTCACAGAAATCGCAAGATGATTCCCTTCCGAGATATGTCATGCTTTATCACCTGGATGCCAGAGAACCGGCAGCAGATGCAGGAGAGATTGCAAAACCAGCCGTCTCTATCCGCACATTTGGATATTTTGACGTCTTCGTGGGAGAGAAACCTATCGCTTTTCGCAATAAAAAGGCCAAGGAATTATTTGCGCTTCTGGCAGACCGCCGCGGCGGCTATATTACATCGGAAGAGGCTATCGGTTTTCTGTGGGAAGACGAGCCGGTGAATCCAGTGACGCTCTCAAGATACCGCAAAGTGGCTCTGCGTCTGAAAAATACTCTTGAGGAATATGGCATTTCGGAAGTCATGGAGACTGTCGACGGCAAACGCCGTATCGTCACGGAAAAAGTACGGTGTGACTTGTATGATTATCTCTCCGGCGATGAAGAATATGCGCAGCTCTTTAAAGGCAGCTACCTCAATAATTATAGCTGGGGAGAAAACACCCTGGCAGAGCTTACTGGAGATATACTGTATTAGCTTTTTGTTTGCTGGAAAGCTCAGTGATATTTAATATACATATAATAATATTGCCTTATAAAATATTTATAAGCAGTGTGCTTATTGGCTGCTGTGGCCTATCTAAAGAAATGGAGGAAACAATGGACGTTGCCAGAAAACAGATAATAGAACAAAATGAAATTTCCCAGATATATACTTTTGCCTTAGGGAAAATACCGCAGAAAGTGCTGATCGAGGGCAAGAGCAGACATCTTCCGGTTGTCATTACCCTTCATGGCGGACCAGGTTCGCCCATTCCGTTTTCTGTGGGTTGCAGGGGCATGTTTCCCGAGTTTACGAACCGTTTTCTTATGGTTTACTGGGATCAATTGGGCTGCGGTATCAATGACTATAAGTTAAAAGAAGAATTTACAATAGATTCATTTGTTCAAATGACGGCTGATTTGATTGCAGAGGTGAAAAAACTATTCCCGGACAACAAGCTGCTGCTCTTTGGCATGTCCTGGGGGAGCGTGCTGGCATTAAAGGTCTTACAGAAAGCAGGGCATTGTGTCGATGCTGTCGTTACCTGGGGGCAGGCAATACACAATCTATTTTTAAATGAAGAAGTATATGCGGCATTGGAACAGGCCGGGCTTGCGGAGAAGAAACTGCAGAGAATTCGCTCAATGACAGCGGAGAATCTTGACGAGAAAGATATGAAGCTGCTGACGGGGAGTATCCGCAAGTATACGGATGGCTACACCAACAAAAAAGGAGAACAGGTGCCCATGCTTCCGGTCGTCAGAGGGCTGCTTGCAAGCGAAGATTATACGATTAAGGATTTTAAAGCGATTATGGTCAATGGCACTGCCACTGCCAAAGGCCTACTCCGTGGTCTTCTGCAGTTAGACTTGACGGAAGAATTGCTGGCAGTTGACGTGCCGTATTATATTTTACAGGGCGATACGGATATTGTTACGTCCACGAAAGCGGTTCAGAGGGAAGTGGAAGCGTCCGATAATCCCAACCTACATATGAAAGTCATAGAAAATACCGGACATATGCCGGGCAAATCCGGCATGGAGGCGGTACTTGAGACATTGATAAAAGCGGTAGCTTCACTGCCAATGCAATAATACGTCCTGCTTTCTGGCATAATAGGCAAGTCCTACCAGGTCTGCCAGGAACCAGCCGATTGGCACGGACCACCAGATTCCCACAACGCCGATGGCTGGAACTGCGGAAAGCACATATGCCAGTATCACGCGCGTACCCAGGGAAAAGATAGTAAGAACGACTGACATGCCAGGTTTGCCCAATGCCCGGTAAAGTCCATATAATAGGAACAGACAGCCGATTCCGCAGTAAAATACCCCCTCAATCCGCAGATAGCGTACCCCTTCCGCCACAATGGCGGTTTCCGTGGCATCCACGAACAATAACATCAGTGGGCGGGCGAATATACAGACCAAAGCGGAGACTGCAACACAGAAAATCAGTGCCGCCATGACTGCGCCGCGCAGACCCTTGCGGATGCGAGCTTCTTTCCGGGCGCCATAATTCTGGGCAATGTAGGTGGAAAAAGCATTGCCGAAATCCTGTACGGGCATGTAAGCAAAAGCGTCAATCTTGACAGCGGCGGCAAAAGCTGCCATTACCGCAGGACCGAAGCTGTTGACTACGCCTTGTACCATGAGGATGCCAAGATTCATTACAGACTGCTGAACGCAGGTCAGCAAAGAAAAATTGGTGATTTCCCTCAAGCAGCCCGGGCGTATGTAAAAGTCGCTTTTTTTAAATCTCAGGCAAGGGACGCGTATCAGGCAATAAATGGCGATGCCCAGTCCTGAAATATATTGAGCTGCCACGGTAGCCGCCGCGGCTCCGGCGACGCCCCATTGAAAACTGATGACAAACCACAAATCAAGCGCAATGTTTAACAGGGCGGATATCGCAAGGAACACCAGCGGTACGACTGAGTTGCCGATGGCGCGCAGCAAGGATGCGAAATAATTATATAGGAAAGTGGCAAAGATTCCGCCAAAAATCACGATGAGGTAGCTGCGCATCTCAAGCCATACTTCGTCAGGCACCTGCAGGAATGCCTGGATGCTGTTCAGAAGAAGAAATGTGAGTGCGTTCAGCACAATTGTCAGTATCAAGATAAGCAGGAATGATGCGCAAATGCTTTCTTTTAGCTTTCGTTCATCCCCCTCCCCGAAACACATGGAAAACAAGGTTCCGCTGCCCATGCATAACCCTAACAGGATGGAAGTCAGGAAAGTCATCAACGTAAAGGATGAGCCTACGGCTGCCAGGGCGTCTGGACCGAGGACACGTCCGACAATCAAGGTATCGGCGATATTGTAACATTGCTGCAGCAGATTCCCAGCTATCATTGGCAAGGCAAAACGCAGCATGGATTTCATTGCCGGACCTTGCGTCATATCTATGTTCACATCTGTACCTCCCTAGTCAGAGCAGCACGCTGCTGTTTGTTTCTCTGATTCAGGTGTATTATATACTATTTTTGGGGAAATTCCAAATTTATTTAAAAAGAAAAATATAAAAAGGTAAAAACTATTGACAAATAAAGCATTTTAGTATAACATACTTACAACACAGTTATTATTTGTAGTATAATAGAGATACTAAAGGTAATAATATTTTTGGAGAGTCACTGCCATTAAGTGTGAGCGATAATATTTTGGAGAGTCACTACCGTTAAGTGTGATTAAAAAGGCAAGATTTTTCTTGCCTTTTTTACTGAACGGAGAAAGCATGGAATTATTTGAAGTTACGACTGCTTATGTGGAATATTTAAGAATATTTGAACCGAATAGAATTTTATCAAATTCTGATGATAAAAATAATAGAAAATTTATAGGATTAATCGTCAAAAAAGGAAATATAACTATGTTGTTCCTTTAAGTTCGCCGAAGTATAATAAAGATTTTGCAATAAGTGGATATACAGGGGATAAACTGCCTCCTGATTTTTCGAGTAAGGAGTATAAGAAAAAAATAATATTGTTGAGAGATACTACAGAAACTGTCGTATTTATGTATTCGATAGATAAGGATGGAATAGATTTTTATGCGAAGATTCAGTGTAATAATATGATTCCCGTGCCGGATACCGAATTGATAAAGATTGATGTAAATTCTGAACCGGATCTTGCATATAAACACTTATTACAAAAAGAAATTAATTTTATAAGAAAAAATGAGCAAAGAATCATTAAAAAACATATCAATCCAGTATACAATAACAGGATTAATAATAGACTGAACATTGGATACATAAAAAAAGCAACGCCAGATTTTGTAATGCTGGAGAGAAAATGTGATGAATGGGAGACAAATAAAAATAAAGAATATAATACTAGAAAAAAATTGCAATTCTAGACCATGTAGACCATATTAGCTGTTAACTATATAAGATTTTGCACCGATATAGTATATATCTAACATTAGGATAGGGAAGTCCAAATTTTAATCAAAGGAGTGATGATAATGAGTATGAATCAAGGTTATTCTCAACTGTTTCAGGGTCTCGGTGGCTCGGGGAGCAGTAATTTTCTTGCAGACTATGCCAGCATCAAGAGCGGCAGCTATGGAAGGCTGATGAAAGCATACTATGGCGCAGGTCAGAGCTCAAGTTCAGTGTCATCTGGCTCAAAAGCCAAAACAAATAATGTTCTTGAGCAGATTCTCGAAGAGCGGAGGAATCCGAAAGTTTCCGAAGATGTGAAAGAGGCGAATTCCAATCTGACAGCAGGAATTCCTACACTGAAAAATACGGTTTCAGCTTTGCAGAATGAAAATACTTATAAAGATACGCAAGGACAGAATGGGCAGAGCGGTCAGAATGCGACAGACAAGGTAGTATCTGCAATGAAAAACTTCGTGTCTCAGTATAATGAAGTTGTGAATGCAGCGAAACAGTCTACGCTGTCGAACAAAACGGCATATATTGCCAACGTGATGAAGACTACGAAAGCGAATGCAGACCAGCTTGCTGAAATTGGCGTTACTATCAATTCAAATGGAACGCTTCAGTTTAACGAGGGCAAGATGAAAGCGGCAGGAATTTCCAAGGTACAAGAGATGTTTTCCAGCAAAGACAGCATGAGCTATGGCTCTACGGTAATGTCACGTCTGCACTTTGCAAGTATTTCTTCCGGCGTTACAGACAGTACGGAGAAAGACAATACGGCTGGTTCCAATGCAGCATCCCTCAAAGCAGACGGCGAAGCGCTTGCATCGGATAAGTTATACGAAAAGGTAAAGGACAAAAATGGCAATCTGGCATATGATATTGACAAAATCCTTTCCACAGCCAAGAGTTTTGTGAACAATTACAATGCTATGTTTGATACTGCAGAATCCAGCACGAATTCTGGCGTATTAGCAAATTTAGCTAAAATAAGGGAGACAACAACGCAGAATACAATTGCGCTGAAACAGTTTGGTATCAATGTGGACGAGAAAGGCAGATTGAATATTGACGAGAACACATTTAAGAAATCTGACATGTCCAAGGTACAGAAGTTCTTCAAAAATTATGGTTCTTCCATTGCTACCAATGCATCTCTGGTAGATTATTACACAACTACTAAGGCCAATGCTGCCAGTGGTTATACTTCCGCCGGAAAATATGGCGTAAACGGAAGTTCCAGATTTACTGATTCAATTTAATCGGTTTCAGGTAAGGGAAGAATATAGGAGCTGCGGGTTCTCCAGGGGTTGCCTTGGAGAGCCCGCAGCTTTTGGAATTTGAGTTTATGCAGTTTTTACGATGCTTCTGTATTTCTGCATGGTGTAAGGCTTAGCCAACATTTTATTAGACGTTGCATTCTGTTCTGTAAAGGGTGAAAATGGGAAAAAAATTATCGGAGAAGACACTGGAAGAATTATGGGAATTGTTTCCCATATTCCTTGTTGCACATAATGATAAATGGAACGCATATTATGATGAAATGGAATTTTTTCTGAAAAAAATATTGTCGGAGTGTTCGGTTGAGAGAATCAGCCATATTGGGAGTACGGCGATATCTGGCATATGGGCAAAAGATATTGTCGATATATTGATTGAAGTATCGCAAGATTCTGACATAGAAAATGCTGCAAAAATAATTGAGAAAAATGGATTTATTCGGATGTCAACGGAAATGGGTAGAATCTCATTTAACCGTGGATATACGGAAGAGGGGTTTGACGACAAAGTTTATCATGTACATCTTCGTTATGCGGGAGATAATGATGAACTGTATTTTAGGGATTACTTAAATGAACATACCCAGATAGCCAAGGAATACGAAGCGGTGAAACTGCAATTGTGGAAGCAGTTTGAACATAATAGGGATGCGTATACGGACGCAAAGACAGAATTTGTCAGGAAATGGACATCTGAAGCCAAAAAAGCCTATGCCGGTAAATATGTTATCGAATGAAAATCTGCTTTCGCGCTTTACTGTGACATGGCATTTTCTATAAGACAAAAAAGGTATGCAAAAGCCTGGCATACCCTTACAATTCGCTGTCAGTATAATATTTATCCCATACGAAATCTTCAATTGCAATTTTTGTATCAGCAGTTCCGTTCCACTGAACGCAAAATCCGATAGCCTTTAACTCGTCAACGATTATCTGTCCCACTTCTTCAGTAGTTGGTGTTTCGAAATAATTGCCAAAGGAGATATAAAGCAGAGTGCTGTCTCCGTGCAAGATATGTCCTAAATCTTGTTCCGTATAAAAGCAGCAGCCAACAACCGTTTCTTCTTTTTCATGCAATAAGGCAGCCACTTCGTTGCAATCCTCAAATCCGTCTGACTGAGTATATCCGGCATAATGTAAAGCAACAATCCCATGTTTTGACAGAGAATGGAATGCTGAATCCAATTTTAAATAGTTTTTTTGGTTTCCAGTATTTTGATATTCCTTGCGAAGCGCTTTGATTATTTCAAGAAAGCCATTTTCCGTTATGTCCTCGCATTCCGCGGGATAAAAATCTTCCATGTATTGCAAGCATTCCGTTAAAATTTTATCATTTGACCAAAAACCGGCTTTCACATAGTCGATTATCATTTCTTCTAATTCGTCTGCACAACAATCGTCTTGTATCTTGTTTTTCCATTCCATAAAAAAATTCTCCCAAAGGGAACGAACCATTTCCGATTCGTTCCCTAATCATCAAACCTCATGCTTACGAAACATTTATATTTCTCTGTGTGTTACGGTTTTTTGCTGCTAATCGAAAAGCCTTTTCCATTGTAGGCGTAAGTTCAGGTGAATCTTCATCAAATACAATTTCTCTCTTTGCTGCTTCTTCTCTTTGCCTGATTTGTTCCTCTGTCGGTTTTTAGTTTCTAACCAAAGTAACTGTTCGTGTCATAGTAAATGCTTCTTTCTGTTTTAGTGGCAAGTTTTGCCGATATCAGACAGATATTTTCTTTCCGCTCTGTGTAAACAACAAACACATAGTCGGGCGTAAAGGACAGGATGCCTTGTGGGATATGCGGGCCATCACTTTCTTTTCCCCCATTAGAATATAGGATTATCATACCACATATCACGGAAAAAAGCACGTATTATTCTGACTGGATGTCTGTCAAAACCAGAATATCTTCTCTTTTCCCCTATTGGAAATCGTGGTCTGGTTCTGCTCCCTTTGATTTGCCAGGTTTACCATGGCTTTATCCCTGTGCCGCTTTACAGATAAAAGATACTCTTTCAGCGGAGCAGACATGACAATATCACGTCTGGCGTTTCTGGTCTTTAAAGACACTAATTTGAT
>CANOHX010000116.1 GCA_947565885.1 uncultured Lachnospiraceae bacterium | reverse complement strand
AGGATTGGGAAGAAAAAGGTTATTTTAAACCGAGTATGGATAAAACGAAAGAAAGGGGATTATCGCAGTAAGCGGCGAACATATAATTTAGGAAAATATTCAATGGATAAATTTCTGCATATTGTATGTTTTATACTTAAAGCGGTAGCCTCTTTTTGGTATATAAGGAAATACTGATTGAATCAGCGTTTCCCTCAAAAATCTAATATGTTACATGGAGGAGAATATGGACAAAGCAAATGTATACTTTACATCGTTCAAGGCAACCGGGCAGGAAAACCTGTTGCAGAAACTGCACCGTCTGATGAAAGCGGCGGGATTTGAGACTATTGATTTCCAGGAAAAATACGCGGCAATCAAGATCCATTTCGGGGAATATGGCAACCTTGCGTTCCTGCGCCCGAACTATGCCAAGGTGGTCGCTGATTATGTGAAAGAACTGGGCGGCAAGCCATTCCTGACAGACTGCAATACCTTGTATGTCGGCAGCAGGAAAAATGCGCTCGACCATTTGGAGACGGCGTATCTGAATGGATTTTCCCCCTATCAGACTGGCTGCCATGTGATTATCGGCGATGGGCTTAAGGGGACGGACGAGGCAATCGTGCCGATTGATGGGGAGTATGTGAAGGAGGCGAAGATTGGCCAGGCGATTATGGACGCCGACGTCCTCATTTCGCTGACGCATTTCAAGGGGCATGAGATGGCTGGATTTGGCGGGGCGTTGAAGAACCTCGGCATGGGCAGCGGTTCCAGGGCGGGCAAGATGGAGCAGCATTGCGATGGCAAGCCCAGTGTAAACCAGGCTGCCTGTGTAGGCTGCGGCGCCTGCCAGAAGATTTGCGCCCATGATGCGCCGCAGATTGCAGGGGGCAAAGCGGTCATCGACCATGATAAATGCGTGGGCTGCGGAAGATGCCTGGCTGTCTGTCCCAAGGATGCAATTGCGGCAGATTTCCACGATTCCATAGCAGTGCTGAACTGCAAGATAGCAGAATACAGCTATGCCGTGTGCAAGGAGCGTCCCTGTTTCCACATTTCCCTGATTTGCGACGTCTCACCGAACTGTGACTGCCATGCGGAGAATGACATCCCGATTATCCCGGATGTAGGTATGCTCGCCTCTTTTGATCCGGTTGCGCTGGATCAGGCATGTGCCGATTTATGTAACCAGATGCCGCCGATTGCCCACAGCGTTTTGGATGAAAATATCAAGGAACGGCAGGATGACGAGGACCACGACCACTTCCATATGACACATCCTGACACCGAATGGAAAAGCTGCATTGCCCATGCGGTGAAAATCGGGCTGGGCACGAATGAATATGAGCTGGTCCGCATTTAACATAAGATGTAGCGGAAACTATTTAATCTAACATTAATAAATTCAGGGAGGAGAAAGCTATGAGCAAAAGGAAATTGCGAAGTGTATTTCAGACGGCAGTAGCGGTGGTTTTGAGCATCTCGTTACTGTTTCCGGCAGTTCCTGCATGGGCTGCCGAGGGAGAAGAGGGGCAGTACGATTCAATTGCCGGACTTTCAGGAGATATTTTGAATGATACGAATGGCGATTGTGTGATGGCCTGCGGCGGAGAAGTCCATCAGTTTACCGAGGATGGGGTAACGAAGTGGTATTGGTTCGGGGAGGATGTTTCTTCGGACAGCACGGTGCGCGGGCTCCATCTGTACAGTTCCACGGACCTGTATAATTGGACGCGCGAGGAAGATATTTTTAAGGGCATGTCATCGAAAGAGCAGTTCGAGACGGATGACTATTTTAAAAACCTGTATGGGGATTTGAGCAACAGTGAGAAAGATACGGTATTTGAATGCTTACAGAATTGCCCGACGGCACATCCGAAGGTGCTCTATCATAAGGATAGCCGTAAATATGTGATGTGGGTTCCGGATTCCAGCGGCAAACAGTGCATCGCTACCAGCGACAGTATTATGGGACCGTTTAAGTTTGTTAAATATTGTGAAGATGTATCTGGTTTCGGGACTATGTACCAGGATAGCAATGGCGCGGCTTATGGAATATATCAGGGGACGAATGGTCTGTCTATGGTGAAACTGACGGACGATTATATGGGGATTGAGGAATCGCAGCCGCTCAGCTTCAGCGACACAGCGCTTAGCAGTTCTGAGGGCGCTATGTTTGAGCGGGATGGCAAATATTATATCGTCAATTCCGCCAATAAACAGTATGCGGTGGCTGATTCCCTGGAAGGTGCGTGGACGGTATATCCGCTGCAGCTTTGTGACGATGAGGGCCAGACTTCTGAGATAGAGGATGGCAGCATGAATCCTACTAGCTGCGTCCTGCAGGTGAATACGGAGAGCGGCATGACTTATATCAATATTACGGATGCATGGAGCCAGGAAGCGCCGAATCAGACGATGTATGTATGGCTGCCGCTGCAGTTTTCTGATGACGGTACGGTTGCCCTGAGGAAACTGAGCAACTGGAAGATTGATGGCATTGTGCCGGGCAATCCAGACAATCCAGACAACCCAGATAACCCGGACAACCCGGATAATCCAGACAATCCAGACGACCCGGACAATCCTCCGGCACAGCAGAAATATGACTCTATCGATGGGCTTTCCGGCGAGATTTTATATGATACGGTTGGCGAGCGGGTATATGCCTGTGGCGGAGAAGTCCATCAGATTATGGAAAATGGGGAGACGAAATGGTACTGGTTTGGTGTGAACGACTTAGAAGTGGATGGGCAGCAAAAACATCCGGGCATCCATCTGTACAGTTCCACAGATTTATATAACTGGAAGCACGAAGACACGATAGATAACTTCGGGAAGGTTGATAATATTGCCCATCCGAAAGTGCTCTACAATGAAGCGCAGGAACAGTATGTGATGTGGGTTTCAGCCGGCATGAAGACCGTGGTTGCCACCAGCGAGAGTATCAGAGGACCTTTTACGCCCGTGCAGGATGATGGGCAGGCGAGTGAATTGTCGGGATTTGTCAACCTGTATAAAGCCAGCGATGGAACGGCTTATGTTTTTTACTGTGGCGGAGAAGGCATGCAGCCTGGAAATCAACAGGTTTATATGGCGGAACTGTCGGAGGATTACACAGAGATTGCGGGTACGCCGCAAGCGCTGCAGTTTACCGGAGAAGACAGTCTCTATAACGCAGAGGGAGGCATATTCGAGCGGGAAGGCAAATATTATATTGTCAATGCGGGCAGCCCGGATGATTATGGACCCCAATATGCAGTGGCGGATTCCCTGGACGGACCCTGGACGCTGCACCATATGCAGATGTGGGACAATGAGAAACAGGAATTTGAGGATATTGTCAGCAAGAACCAGACCAGCGACGTCTTCTTTGTGAAGACAGAGACGTCAGATAAATTCATCTGCGTGGGCGACGATATAGGCGGAGAAGAGGGAGAAAGAGGCTGGTATATCTGGCTGCCTATCAAATTCTTTGAGGATGGCACGGCTGCGCTGGAGAAACTGAGCAACTGGAAACTGGATAATATTGTGTCAGGCAACCCGGATAATCCAGACAACCCGGATAACCCGGATAACCCGGACAATCCAGACAACCCAGACGACCCGGACAATCCTCCGGCGTCGCAGAAATATGATTCTATTGATGGGCTTTCCGGCGAGATTTTATATGATACGGATGGGGAGCGGGTATATGCCTGTGGCGGAGAAGTCCATCAGATTACGGAAAATGGGGAGACGAAGTGGTACTGGTTTGGTGTGAACGACTTAGAATTGGATGGGCAGAGAAAACATCCAGGCATCCATCTGTACAGTTCCACAGATTTATATAATTGGAAGCACGAAGGGACGATAGATAACTTCGGGAAAGATTATGGCATTGCGCACCCGAAGGTGCTCTACAATGAAGCGCAGAAGCAGTATGTGATGTGGGTGTCAACGACTGGAAAAATTGTGGTTGCCACCAGCAAGAGCATCAAGGGACCCTTTGTAAGCGTGCAGGGTACCGAGCAGCTGAGCAATATGTCTTCTTTTGTCAACCTGTATAAAGCCAGCGATGGCACTGCCTATATTTTTTACTGCGGCGAAAAAAATATGATGCCGGACGGTCATGTCTATATGGCAAAGCTGTCGGAGGATTACACAAAGATTGTAGGTACGCCGCAAGAGCTGCAGTATACCGGAGAAGACGGTCTCTATAATGCAGAGGGAGGCATATTCGAGCGGAATGGCAAATATTATATTGTCAATGCAGGCAGCCCGGATGAATATGGACCCCAATATGCAGTAGCGGACTCCCTGGATGGACCCTGGACGTTGCACCATATGCAGATGTGGGACAATGAGAAACAGGAATTTGAGGATATTGCCGGCAAAAACCAGACCAGCGACGTCTTTTTTGTGAAGACACAGACCGCAGACACCTTTGTCTGTGTGGGAGACAGCGTAGGCGAAGGAGATGGGGAGAACGTTAGGTATATCTGGCTGCCCATAAAGTTCTTTGAGGACGGCACGGCTGCATTGGAGAAACTGAGCAACTGGAAGCTTGGTAAGATAGAAGGGGGAGGAAATCAGCAGTTGGCGACAGAGGCGGATAAAGCGGCCCTGAAAACCTATATTGAAAATTTTGTGGCAGACATTACAGGCGGCAGTGAGTACGAAGTGTCTTATCCTGAGGCTGCGCGCACTGCATTTGATACAGCAGTGGCACAGGTGAAAGGCAAGACGATAATAACGCAGCAGGATATTGAGGAGGCGAAGCAGGAGCTGCAAAGGGCGGCAGATGATTTAGAGGAGACTTATATCCGTCCTTACGAGGGAAAAACAGCAGATATTCGGGCGTTGGAAGCTCAGATTTTAGCTGCCGGAAATCTTCTTACAGAAGAAAATAAGGAAAAAGACGAGAATGCCTGCCATGCATTGGAGGCAGCGAAAGAGGCGGCTGAGACGGCTAGGGAGACAGCCCTGGCAACGGAGGTGACGAAAGAACAGGTTACCGGCGCAACGAAAGATTTGCAGGAAGCAATAGCAGCATTTAACGATGCCATGGCAGAAATCGATGCGAAAGCGCAGGCGCGGATTGCACTGGCATCGGCAATTGAGAAAGCGGATGAAATCATGGACCAGCAGCAGCGATTTACGGCAGATAGCTGGCAGGAATTCCTGGATGCCTATGAAGCGGCAAAGGCAATTACGCCTGCTGCGACAGCGGCTGAGATAAATACGGCAGCCAATGAGCTGACCGCAGCGCAGGAGAATCTGGTATTGGCAAGGGAGATTGTGATTACCAGCGTTAGCCTGGATAAGGCGGCGCTTAGCCTGGAGATTGGTGAGACGGCAGAACTTAAGGCGACCATTGAACCTGGCGATGCAACGACAGATAAGACGCTGTCATGGATATCGGACAGGACGGATATTGCCAAGGTTAGCCAGGAGGGAACCGTAACTGCAGTAAGGGTAGGCACGGCAAATATTACAGTGAGGACTAAAAATGGCAAGAAAGCCGTTTGTGTGGTAGAAGTAAAGGCGTCTGCAGAGGAAAATTTGTCTCCTGACGATGTGAAAGTAAGCCTCGACAAGACGGCAGCTACCCTGGCAGCGGGCAAGGACGTTACCCTCAAGGCAACAGTGAGCCCGGCAAATGCCGGCAGCGTCTCCTGGACCTCAAGCGACCCCAAGGTTGCAACGGTCGCAAACGGCAAGGTCATGGGCAAGAAAGCGGGAACTGCCAAGATTACGGCGGCTGTCGGGAACAAGTCGGCAGTCTGTACAATTACTGTAGTCAGCCTCAGCGAGACCAAGGCGACTTTAGGCGAAAAAGAGAGCATCATCCTCAAAGTGAACGGTACGAACAAGAATGTTATCTGGAGTTCCAGCAATAAAAAGGCGGCAACTGTAAAGAACGGCAAGGTAGTCGCCAGGAAAGCAGATAAAAAGGCAGTCACCATCACTGCAAGCGTAGACGGCGTGACCCTCACCTGCAAGCTGACAGTCAAGGCAGCGCCCAAGAAGCTGATCCTCAAGGGCAAGAAGACCATCACGGTGAAGAAGAATAAGACAGTCAAACTTAAGGTCTCATTGCCCAAGAACACAGCGGGCGAGCTGAAATACAAGAGCAGCAACAAGAAAGTGGCGAAGGTGGACGCCAAGGGCAAGGTAAAAGGCGTCAAGAAAGGCACAGCCAAGATTACGGTGACAGCAGCAAACAATAAGAAAGCGAAAGTAGTTGTTACTGTAAAAGTAAAATAAAATAGCGAAAGTCAGAATGGTAGGAAATCAGGACTGCCGCACCGGGTGAAATTGGTGCGGCAGTTTTTTTAGGGGAAAATTTTCTCAATGTGAAGTGTTAAAGCGATGGGATTTGAGTTTTAATTCTCTTAGAAAATATAAAAATAACTAAATGGAAATGTTTTTTCAGCCATTAATATATAATCTTAGCACAATAGCATTTTAGTTCACCCAAATAAATTTAGTGCAATGTGCTGAATTAAAGTAAAATATTTTTGATATTCC
Source organism: uncultured Lachnospiraceae bacterium (assembly GCA_947565885.1). GTDB lineage: Bacteria > Bacillota > Clostridia > Lachnospirales > Lachnospiraceae > Petralouisia. Next base: position 2,867 of record CANOHX010000116.1, on the reverse strand, counting down.
TATCATTAATAAACAAAGTTATGGCATCCTAAGATATTATTTTCGCAGAACAATTGAATTGTACTGTAAAGAAGAATATAATGTTATACGGAAAGAGGATATGCAAATGTAATTGTTTGTATCATTCAAATATCAAAAAGGAGGATATCATGGGTAAAGGAAAGAAGTTTTTATCACTATTCCTGGCCGCTGCCATGGCAGTGACGGGAATAAGCGTTGGCACGCCTGTGACCGCACAAGCGGCGACAGAGACGAGGGCAGCGCGGGAAGCAACGGTGGACCTGGATTTGGAGCAGTTTGAGGGTTCATCAGACCAACAGCAGTGGAAAACCCCAGGGATAGTTATCGTTGCGGGAAAAGCTGATGAGGCCGCTGAGGGAAGTGCGCACAATGCGGCGTTAGTGGTAGGAGAGGAAACCGCAGAAGGAACTACTTATGCTGCGTTTTCTTGGAATCAAGAGAAAAAGCCAACTTACTATGGCAGCGGCGTCAGGGTAGCGGCTGTCCGCTTTAAGTTAGCGGAGGGCTTGACGGAAAGCGGGATTGAGAAAGCAACCCTTAAACTTACCGTTTCGGAGGCTAACTACCTTACCGGTAAGACAAGGCTGGGCGTCTATGAGACGGCGGTAGAAGAATTCGCTGTCAGTGCAGAAGCAAATGCTACCTGTACGACTGGGGAGAAAGCGTTCCCCGCTGTGAATGACGATTACAGCTATGCTGCAACCATGTGGAGCAATTTTGTGCAGGAGAAGGCATATCAACAAGACCAGGAACAAGATGGCTCGTTAGACCAGAATGTGGAAGTAGACGTGACAAAGGCACTGAAGAATGCCGTTAAGAAAGGGCAGAGTTCTATTGTGCTCAGGCTTCAGATACCCGGAGGCGGCGTACGCATATATGGTCTGAAAGAAGCAGGGAAGGCTGCAGCGTATCCAGAAAAAGCACCTGCCCTGACGGTTGACCTTAAGCCAGTTCCTGCTCCGGTGACGGTTAAGTATATGGAAGTCAGCGGTGACGATGCCATCGGGGAAATCAAGGCAGCGAAGCAGGTAGAAGCGATTGTTGGCGAAGAGTACACGTATGAAGTGCCTGACAGCGAGAAGATTGTGACGAAAGACGATGGCACGGGAATCCTTACTTACGAGTATGTCTCAAGCGACCCTGCAAGCCTTATGGTAACCGCAGACGACGGCAATGGCGACCCCAAGAATGTGATTACCCTGAAGTACAAGGAGAAGAAAGCAGATAAGAGCGCGCTGCAGCAGATGATTAATGGCGTGGGGAACTATAAAGAGGAGAATTATACGCCGGAGACATGGACGCCGTTCAAGACAGCCTTGGATGCAGCAAAAGCTGTCATGGCAGACAGATATGCAACAGCTGCAGAAGTGCAGGAAGCATTGGAAGCCCTGACCGAAGCGGCAGATGGCTTGCAGCTGTCGGAGGCAGGAAAGAACCAGCCGGCAACGAACGAGGATAAGACGGCGCTTACATCCTATATCACTGGCATTGAGACAAAGTACACAAACGACGCAGAATACACGGTATCTTATTCTGAGGCAGCTAGGACTGCATTTGCTGCAGCGGTGACACAGGCTAAGGCAGCGGTTGCGTCCGTTGAAACCTTGCAGAACATTGAAGAGGTAAAGGCTGCCTTGAGGGCTGCGGAAGCAACGCTGAAATCCAATTTTGTTACACCATATGACGGAAAGGCCGCTGACATCCAGGCATTGGATGCGAAGATTACAGAAGCAGAGGGGCTCCTTACAGAGGAGAACAAGGGCAAGAATCAAGAGGCATTTAATACCTTAAAGGCAGCCAAAGAAACGGCTAAGGCAGCTAAGACCACAGCCCTGACCACAGAGGTAGACAAAGCGTTTGTAACTGGCGCAACCTCAACTTTGGCTGCGGCAATCCAGGCGTTCGAGGAAGCCATTGATACCCCTGTAACCCCGCCAGGACCTGGGGTTGTCGAGATAACCGGCGTAAGCCTGGACCAGACAACGCTCAGCGTGGAAGAGGGCAAGACGGCCGAGCTTACGGCAACGATAGAGCCGGCCAATGCAACGACAGACAAGACACTTGACTGGAAATCCGATAAGGAGGACATTGCGACAGTAGAAAACGGAACGGTAACCGGCGTGAAGGCAGGAACTGCCACCATTACGGTAACGACCAAGAATAACAAGACAGCAACCTGTGAAGTCACGGTAACGTCTGCAGGCGCTGGCGAGGATGATATTGAGATAACCGGCGTAAAACTGGATAAGACAACGCTCGAACTGAAAGAAAAAGCGACGTTTAAGCTTACAGCAACGATAGAGCCAGCCAATGCAACGACAGACAGGACGCTTAACTGGAAGTCCGATAAAGAGGACATTGCGAAAGTAGCCCAAGACGGAACGGTAACCGGGGTAAAGGCAGGAACTGCCAAGATTACGGTGACGACCAAGAATAATAAGACGGCAACCTGTACGGTAACGGTGACATCTGCTGGATCTGGCACGGGCACCACAGACGTAAAGGTAAGCCTTGACAAGACGGCAGCCACCCTGGCAGTGGGCAAGGACGTTACCCTCAAGGCAACGGTGAGCCCGGCAAATGCCGGCAGCGTCTCCTGGACCTCAAGCGACCCCAAGATTGCAACGGTCGCAAACGGCAAGGTCACAGGCAAGAAAGCTGGAACCGCCAAGATTACGGCAGCAGTTGGCAATAAGTCGGCAGTCTGCACAGTATCCGTAGTAAGCCTCAGCAAGACGAAGGCAACCCTGGGAGTGAAAGAGAAGCTCAGCCTTAAGGTGAACGGCACGACGAAAAAGGTAACCTGGAAGACCAGCAACAAGAAAGTGGCAACAGTTAAGAACGGC
>CANOHX010000115.1 GCA_947565885.1 uncultured Lachnospiraceae bacterium | reverse complement strand
CTGATGGCGGATACGACTGGACGTACAATTGAGCTGCCGATTAAGTCTAATTTCCGTGAGGGGCTGGACGTATTGGAGTATTTCATGTCCGCGCATGGAGCCCGCAAAGGCCTTTCCGATACGGCGCTGCGGACTGCCGATTCAGGATACTTGACCAGGCGTCTTGTCGATGTATCGCAGGAATTGATTATCCGCGATATTGACTGCTGTGAAGGAAAGTCCATCCCGGGTATGTATGTGAAAGCATTCATGGATGGCAAGGAAGAGATTGAGAGCTTGCAGGAACGTATTACCGGACGTTTCTCCTGCGATACCATCTGTGACGCGGAGGGAAATGTCCTGGTCAAGGCAAACCATATGATTACGCCCAGACGCGCTGCGTTGGTAATGAGCAAAGGTGTGGATGAGAAAGGCGAGCCGCTCACGAAGGTAAAGATCCGTACCGTACTGACCTGCCGTTCCCACAATGGAATCTGTGCAAAATGCTATGGGGCGAACATGGCGACCGGGCAGGCTGTTCAGGTAGGAGAATCTGTAGGAATTATCGCTGCACAGTCGATTGGAGAGCCTGGTACACAGCTTACGATGCGTACTTTCCATACCGGCGGTGTTGCTGGAAATGATATCACGCAAGGTCTTCCGCGTGTGGAGGAGCTTTTTGAGGCGCGTAAGCCAAAAGGACTTGCGATTATCACAGAATTTGCAGGGGTTGCTACCCTTAAGGATACCAAGAAGAAACGTGAAATCATTGTCACCAATGAGGAGACAGGGGAGATGAAAGCTTATCTGATTCCTTACGGTTCCCGGATTAAGATTTCCGATGGCGCCATCTTAGAGGCGGGCGATGAGCTGACGGAAGGAAGCGTGAACCCCCATGATATCCTGAAAATCAAGGGTGTGCGTGCCGTGCAGGACTATATGATTCAGGAAGTTCAGCGTGTATACCGGCTGCAGGGTGTGGAAATCAACGATAAGCACATTGAGGTGATTGTACGGCAGATGTTAAAGAAAATCCGTATAGAGAATAATGGTGATTCTGATTTCCTGCCGGGCACGCTGGTTGATATTCTGGAATACGAGGATGCCAATGAAAGACTCAAAGAGGAAGGCAAAGAACCGGCAGAGGGCAAACAGGTCATGCTGGGAATTACCAAGGCCTCCCTTGCGACCAATTCTTTCCTGTCTGCGGCATCGTTCCAGGAAACAACAAAGGTATTGACAGAGGCTGCAATTAAGGGCAAGGTAGATCCCTTGATTGGATTGAAAGAAAATGTGCTGATTGGTAAGCTGATTCCTGCCGGAACGGGCATGAAACGTTACCATAACATCAAGCTTTCCACAGATATCAATTCCATGGATGATATTTATTTTGAGGAAGATTCGTTGGATTTCGGCTATGAGGCTGAGGAAAGCAAACCTCAGGAAAGCGTGGCTCAGGAAGAAGATTTTGAGGAAGAATTTCCAGAAGATATGTTAGAGGAAGCGTTCGAGGAAACTCCAGAAGAAGCTGCTGAGGAATTGGTGGAAGCCGATTAGACATAAAGAGTAGTGAAAAGCTTCATACGTTGCTGCGTATGGAGCTTTTTAATTACAGTTTCAGTAATTATCGCTATGTCCATGTTTCGTGGAATTATAGAAAAACGGCTATTTTTCTCTGGAATTTTATGTTATACTAAGGGAAAATCTTACTGAATGGCAGCAGGAAATACGGTGAAGGAGGAGGAACAAATGGCAAATCAATTAGTATGGCAGGATAGGTTTAACATCGGGGTGGAGATTATTGACAGCGAGCATAAGAAACTATTTGGTATCATGAACAGGCTGTTTATGCACAAGGCGGAAGAGTCGAAGAGACAGTGGGTTTGCCAGGAGGGAATCAAATATTTTAAGGACCATGCAATGAGGCATTTTACAGAAGAAGAGCAGTATATGGCTTCTATTGATTATGCAGATTTTGAGACCCACAGGCGGCTTCATGACAATTTCAGGCAGAAAACGCTTCCGGCCCTTGAGAAGGAACTGGCGCAGTCTTCATTTTCCCCAGAGGCAATCGATCATTTTCTGGGTGTCTGTGCAGGATGGCTGCTCGGACATACCCTGACAGAGGACCGTGCGATTACTGGGAAAGCGGTTAGTAAATGGGGGGAACTCCTGCCGGAGGAACAGCAGGCCGCCATGAGGAAGATGATTATCCAGCTGTTGTCCGATATGTTCCAGCTGAATGCAAGTGTAGTCAGCGATTGTTATGGTGGGGAGAAGTTTGGAAAAGCAGTATATTACCGTCTCGCCTATGCGGGAAAGAAAGGTGAGAGATGGGAGATTATTTTAGGGTTTGAGGAGAAGCTGCTGCTCAAGACCATCGGCAGCATGATGAATATTGACTCCGAAGAGGTTAACGTCATGCTTATAAATATTGCCAGATATATGGCACAGCAATTTGTCCATCGTATCAGTGAGCAATATCCGGCTTCCTCAGAGTATGAGATGAAAGATGAAAAATTGCTTAGCTATGAACAATTCAGCAAGAATCTTGACCGGGAAAAGCCGCAGGCAAGCTTGCTGTTCGATACCGGAGAAGGATATTTTGCATATTGCGTGATTGCCCCGCATCTATTTGAGAGCGAGGCGGAAGGCACTACCATTAAAGCTGACAATGCAATGTCTGAAATCAAGAATTACCTCAATGAGAACGATGTCAGCCGCAAGAAGAAAATATTGGTGGTAGATGATTCGGAGGTTGTGCGCCGGGCGATGATGGATTTGTTGGGCAAAGATTATGCGGTTGAAGCGGCAAAGTCGGGAATTGCCGCCATTAAATGCATGACCCTCGGCAGACCGGATTTGGTGCTTTTAGATTATGAGATGCCAATTTGCGATGGCAGCGTGATTTTGGAAATGATGCGGTCTGAGGAAGAGTTCGCAGATATCCCGGTATATTTCCTCACTGGGAATGTATCTAGGGAGAGCGTACAGAAAGTAATTCCTTTGAAACCGGCGGGCTATCTGGTGAAGACCTTGAAGCCTGAAGAAATTAAGAAAAATATTGATGATTATTTTAAGAAGAAACAAGGATGAATACATAGCAGTTTTATGGGAGGCAGCGATGGCTGCTTCCTGTTTTTATCCTATGGGAAAGACTGTGTTGCATAAATGTGTGAAGTACAGACTTTCCTATAAGATAAAAGCCCTTCGGGCAGGATGCGCACTTGCACAAGAGGTGAGTGTTGCTTTGCAATTGTTCACATTTTGTTATGTATACAATTACGAAAAGCGGGAAAAATTGTAAAAAGCCCTTGACATGGCGATTTCAACCTTATATAATGACCTAGTGTGCATAGAAGGGCACATTTATAATCTTATAGGAGGTGAAAAGAATGCCAACATTTAACCAGTTAGTAAGAAAAGGAAGACAGACATCTGAGAAGAAATCTACAGCACCGGCTTTGCAGAAAGGATACAATTCCTTGCGGAAACGCCCGACAGATAATGCTTCTCCTCAGAAGAGAGGTGTTTGTACTGCAGTTAAGACTGCAACTCCTAAGAAACCTAACTCTGCTCTTCGTAAAATCGCCAGAGTACGTCTTTCTAACGGAATTGAAGTTACAAGCTATATTCCGGGTGAAGGCCACAACCTGCAGGAGCATAGCGTTGTTCTTATCCGTGGCGGAAGAGTAAAAGACTTACCAGGTACCAGATACCATATCATTCGTGGAACTTTAGATACCGCAGGTGTTGCAAACAGACGCCAGGCACGTTCCAAATATGGTGCAAAGAGACCGAAAGACGCTAAAAAATAAGTTTTAGCGCACCAATAGTACCACAGTAAGTGTGGATGCTTGTTGGACCAAAGTCTGATAAGCTTGATAGCTACTATGGGTTTAGTGTTGGAAAGCGCATAGGCGCACATTCTTTTTATAGATAAATTTCCGCACGAATACACAGATAGTTAGTAGGAGCCACAGCCCGGCGCAAAGGTGCAGGGGCATGTGTTTCCCAGTTGCATAGGAATGTGACTGACACATGTGAGTACCGTTGAATTAATCGAATGAAATCAAAAAGGAATGATTAAGGAGGGAAGCAACGTGCCACGTAAAGGACATACTCAAAAAAGAGACGTATTAGCAGATCCGTTGTATAACAACAAAGTGGTTACTAAACTTATCAATAACATTATGTTAGATGGTAAGAAAGGCGTAGCTCAGAAAATTGTATACGGAGCATTTGACAGAGTTGCAGAGAAAACAGGTAAGCCTGCGCTTGATGTATTTGAAGAAGCTATGAATAACATTATGCCGGTATTGGAAGTTAAGGCAAGACGTATCGGTGGAGCAACTTACCAGGTACCGATTGAGGTAAGACCTGACAGGCGTCAGGCATTGGCTCTTCGCTGGATTACCCTTTACTCCCGCAAAAGAGGAGAAAAGACTATGCAGGAGAGACTGGCAAACGAAATCATGGATGCAGCGAACAATACTGGTGCATCTGTTAAGAAAAAAGAAGATATGCACAAAATGGCAGAAGCAAACAAGGCTTTTGCGCATTATCGTTTTTAATTATTGAAAACTGTTAGTGTGCGAAAGCAGATATGTCCACAATTTCGCAAGGAAGAGGATTGCCTAATGGCAATCCGAAATGGGGACCGCACTCGCAGGAAGCTCGTGTGATGCACATGGGCTGTAAAGCGAGGAAGGTTGCCTGATGGCAATCCGAAATTGGGACTGCACCATAATTGTCTCTGTTATATAAATTTAGGAGGAAAGAACCTTGGCTGGAAGAGAATATCCATTAGAGAGAACCAGGAACATTGGTATTATGGCGCATATCGATGCCGGTAAGACGACATTGACGGAGCGTATTCTTTATTATACCGGTGTAAATTATAAGATTGGTGATACTCATGAGGGTACTGCTACCATGGACTGGATGGAGCAGGAGCAGGAAAGGGGTATCACGATTACTTCAGCCGCTACAACATGCCACTGGACAGAGCAGGAGAACTGCAAGCCCAAGGCAGGTGCACTGGAACATCGTATCAATATCATTGATACTCCGGGGCACGTTGACTTTACGGTTGAGGTTGAGCGTTCACTTCGTGTGCTGGACGGCGCAGTCGGCGTTTTCTGTGCAAAGGGCGGAGTAGAGCCGCAGTCTGAAAACGTATGGCGTCAGGCTGATACCTACAACGTACCGAGAATGGCATTTATCAATAAGATGGACATTCTGGGAGCTGATTTCTACGGCGCCGTAGAGCAGATTAAGACACGTTTAGGGAAAAATGCAATTATTCTTCAGCTGCCGATTGGCAAAGAAGATGATTTTAAAGGAATTATTGATTTGTTTGAAATGAAAGCCTACATTTACAATGATGACAAGGGCGATGATATTTCTATTACCGATATTCCTGATGATATGAAAGAAGATGCAGAACTGTACCGTTCTGAGTTAGTAGAAAAAATCTGTGAATTGGATGACGATTTGATGATGGAGTTCCTGGAGGACAAAGAGCCTTCTGTGGAAGCGCTGAAAGCAGCATTGAGGAAAGGAACCTGTGAGTGTACGGCTATTCCTGTATGTTGTGGTTCTGCTTACCGCAACAAGGGCGTTCAGAAACTGTTGGATGCTATTCTGGACTATATGCCGGCTCCTACCGATATTCCTGCAATTAAAGGCGTGGACCTTGAGGGAAATGAGACAGAGCGTCATTCTTCAGACGATGAGCCGTTCTCTGCGCTGGCATTTAAGATAATGACAGACCCATTCGTTGGAAAACTCGCGTTCTTCCGTGTGTATTCCGGTACGATGAACTCCGGTTCCTATGTGCTGAATGCTACCAAAGGCAAGAAAGAGCGTGTAGGACGTATCTTGCAGATGCATGCAAATAAGAGGGCGGAGCTGGATAAAGTTTATTCCGGTGATATTGCTGCGGCAGTTGGATTTAAGTTTACCAGTACAGGCGATACCATCTGTGATGACCAGCATCCGGTAATCTTAGAGTCTATGGAATTCCCGGAACCGGTTATTGAACTGGCAATTGAGCCTAAGACAAAAGCTGGTCAGGGCAAGATGGGCGAAGCGCTTGCCAAACTTGCAGAAGAAGACCCGACATTCCGTGCGCACACCAATACAGAGACAGGACAGACCATCATTGCCGGTATGGGCGAGCTGCATTTGGAAATCATTGTGGACCGTCTTCTGCGTGAGTTCAAGGTAGAGGCAAATGTCGGAGCGCCTCAGGTTGCTTACAAAGAGACATTTACCAAACCAATCGACCAGGAATACAAATATGCGAAACAGTCCGGTGGACGTGGACAGTATGGTCACTGTAAAGTTCGTTTTGAGCCGATGGATGCCAACGGAGAAGAATTGTTTAAATTTGATTCTGAGGTTGTCGGCGGAGCTATCCCCAAAGAATATATCCCAGCTGTCGGCGAGGGTATTGAGGAAGCTACCAAGGCAGGTATCCTGGCAGGCTTCCCGGTTGTAGGCGTACACGCGACGGTATATGACGGCTCCTACCATGAAGTGGACTCTTCGGAAATGGCATTCCATATTGCCGGTTCCATGGCGTTCAAGGAAGCTATGAAGAAAGCCACTCCGGTACTGTTAGAGCCAATCATGAAAGTCGAAGTAACCATGCCGGAAGAATATATGGGAGACGTTATCGGCGATATCAATTCACGCCGCGGACGTATTGAAGGAATGGATGATTTGGGCGGCGGCAAGATTGTGCGTGCTTTTGTACCGCTTGCTGAGATGTTCGGATACTCCACAGACCTTCGTTCCAGAACACAGGGACGTGGTAACTATTCCATGTTTTTTGAGAAATATGAACAGGTGCCGAAATCGGTACAGGAAAAAGTTATTTCTGCAAAAGAATAGGAAGAAAAGACTTGAAAATCCAATGATTTTCTAATATAATCATAAATAGCTGATTTAAAATTGAGACAGCCCATAAGGGGCAGAAATAAGGAGGACGTTATAAAATGGCTAAAGCTAAATTTGAGAGAACAAAACCGCATTGTAATATCGGAACCATTGGTCACGTTGACCATGGCAAAACAACTTTAACAGCAGCTATCACCAAAGTTTTATCTGAGAGAGTAGCAGGAAACGAAGCTACTGATTTTGAGAACATCGATAAAGCTCCCGAAGAGAGAGAAAGAGGTATCACTATTTCTACCGCTCACGTTGAGTATGAGACAGAGAAGAGACATTATGCACACGTTGACTGCCCAGGCCATGCTGACTATGTAAAGAACATGATTACCGGAGCAGCACAGATGGACGGCGCTATCCTCGTAGTTGCTGCTACTGACGGTGTTATGGCTCAGACCAAAGAGCACATCCTGTTATCTCGTCAGGTAGGCGTTCCTTACATCGTTGTATTCATGAACAAATGCGATATGGTTGATGATGAAGAACTGCTTGAGTTAGTAGAGATGGAAATCACAGAAGTTCTGGAAGAGTATGAATTCTCTGACTGCCCAATTGTTAAGGGTTCTGCATTGAAAGCACTGGAAGATCCAAGTGGAGAATGGGGCGACAAGGTTATGGAGCTGATGGCTACTGTTGATGATTATATTCCAGATCCTCAGCGTGCAGTTGACCAGCCGTTCCTGATGCCTATTGAGGACATCTTCACAATTACTGGTCGTGGTACTGTTGCAACTGGTAGGGTAGAGCGTGGTGTTCTTCATGTGAATGAGGACGTTGAAATTGTTGGTATCAAAGAAGAGACAAAGAAGACAGTTGTTACTGGTATTGAGATGTTCCGTAAACTGTTAGACGAGGCTCAGGCTGGTGATAACATCGGTGCACTGCTTCGTGGTATCCAGAGAACAGAAATCGAAAGAGGCCAGGTATTGGCAAAACCAGGTACTGTTACCTGCCATACAAAGTTTACCGCTCAGGTATACGTTCTGACCAAAGACGAGGGTGGACGTCATACTCCGTTCTTCAACAACTACAGACCACAGTTCTATTTCAGAACAACAGACGTTACAGGTGTCTGCAACCTTCCAGAGGGTGTAGAGATGTGTATGCCTGGCGATAACGTAGAGATGTCAGTTGAGCTGATTCATCCTGTAGCTATGGAGCAGGGTCTTACATTCGCTATCCGTGAGGGTGGTCGTACAGTAGGTTCTGGTCGTGTAGCTACGATTATTGAGTAATCAGTAAAAAGCTGGATTTTATGGGGCTTTCCGAGAAATCGGGAAGCCCTTTTTCAAACTCTGAAATCTATGATATTATGGAAGTGGCTCTATTTTGGCTCTAAAATGTTTGCGAAGGAGGGAAAGAAATGCCGTTAATAGTTATGCTTTATGGAATAATAAAGGCAGTGTAGGGAAAAGTACGATTTCATTTCATTTATCTATGAGATATGCGGAAACACATTCAAATGTAAAGGTTCTAGTTATTGATTTATGTCCGCAGTCTAATTCTAGCATGATGCTTTTAGGTGGTGGAACAGCAGGAGATGAAAGAGTAGTTGAATGATGCAGTAGAGACATTCCCCAATCGGTTGTTAGTTATGTAAGTACAGTAATTACAAATGGACGTGGTGCAAAACTTTCAAATCCAAATGATTTTTTGATTCATATGAGTGACTATAATAAAGGGACACCAAGCAATATGTATTTATTATGTGGTGACGGAAATATGGAACCCATGACACTTGCAATTAATGAAGCAGCATCAGCAAGGGCACTTACACCAAACGCACAGCATTGGAAATGGGTAATTGAAATATTTAAGAAATTTATTGATAATATTGCAGATTGTCAAGATGATTGGATGGTCTTTGTAGATACGAATCCAAGTTTTAGTATTTATACGCAAATGGCAGTTGCGGCGGTAAATAGGTTATTGACCCCTATTAATGCTGATGATTCTTCAAAAACAGCAGCATCGGCTATGGTAGCACTTTTACACGGAACAAATCCACCACATCCAATATATGGATCATGGACGTTTGCCGAAGTTGCAAAACAGCAGAAAGTGAGAGTTCCTCAAATTCATTTACTAATTGGGAATAGATTAACACAGTTTGAGGGTCCGGCAACAGCGTTTGCGGCATTATCAGATGCTACGTCCAAGGCATTATATGATATCTACAAACAAAATCCAAGTTATTTTGTTAATGCAACAAAGACTATATCAACGAAAGAACAGTTTAGAAATTATTACTCTATTCCATTAAGGGATTTTAATACGGCAGGAGTCGTATGCGCACATTTGGGACGCTTACTTTCATCTATGAAGCAAGGATATTATAAGGTATACGGTATAGATGTAAAAGTAAATTCTGAAAAAACAAAAGAATGTTTAAATGCAATTGATATGATTGTAGATAGATTGTAGATAAATAGGGAGTCCGCTCGTGACTCCCTTTGCTTAATTACAATAAATTCTTTGGCA
>CANOHX010000114.1 GCA_947565885.1 uncultured Lachnospiraceae bacterium | reverse complement strand
CTTTTCGTTGCGTGAATGAAACGGATTTGCCAAAGGTTTCATTTTCGTTTAACTGCTCATACATTGCAGGAGGGCACAGATGTCTTATTTTCCGATGTTTATTGAACTGAAAGGAAGGCGCTGCTTAGTAGTCGGGGGCGGAGAGATTGCGCTCCATAAGGTAAACGTGTTAAGAGATTTCGGGGCGCAGCTCACAGTCGTGTCCCAGGATATTTTACCGGAAATCAAACAGATGGAATTCGTGGAATGCAGGGAGAAGAAATTTCATCTAAGCGATTTGAACGGTCAGCAGCTTGTGGTTGCAGCAACGGATGACAAAGAAGAGAATCACCGGATTGCCCAGGTATGCAAGGAGAGGAATCTTCCGGTTAACGCGGTGGACCAGAGGGAGGACTGCAGTTTTATTTTCCCATCGTACCTGAAAAAGGGGGAGGTTGTTGCTGCTTTTTCAAGCGGCGGGCAAAGCCCTCTGGTTACACAGTACCTCAAAACGCAGATGGTTCCCATTATGACCGATTTGCTGGCCAAGCTGGCCGAGCGGCTGGGGGATGTGCGTGAGGTTGTTCAGGCGGTATGCCCTGTGGAAGAGAGGAAGATTGTTTATCAGGAAATGTTGTCATTGGGACTGGAAAAAGGTTCAGTTCCTTCGGACGAAGAAATCATGCAGATTATTGAGAAAAAAGCACAGATGCAAAAATAAAAATGGGGAGACACAAAAAATTTATCAAATTGAAATTAATAGCAGAATATGGTAATATTGGCTTAAGCGGTGGTAAAAGACCATCGTTTATGTACAAAATGGAGAAAAGTGTGTTGGAGGTATTACATATATGAATGATTATCTGCGAGGTATTGTTGACAATCTTGATATTATCAGGCAGCTGTATGACAAAGAAATGATTATTTCCGTTATGGACAAAGATAAGGTGGTCCAAGGATATTCCCTGCCGCCGGGCATGGCGCCGCAGGCGGAGGTTGGCGATGTGTTTGAAGATCCAAGCGGAATCCTTGACGAAGTGATTGATATGGGCATAGTCAAACATAATTATCTGCCCAAAGAGGTCATGGGCTTTGCGATTGAGGGCAATCTGGTTCCTGTGAAAGACAATGGAGAAGTTGTAGGTTGCGTCGTATGTTCTTATTCTGTGGAAAGTAGGGAGAAAGTCAGGGATATTGCTGTAAGATTTAAGGAATCCATGCAAGAAATAGACAGTTCCGTCCAAGATTTTGTCGGCGGCGTTGAGAAATTGGTTGGTATGCTCACAAGTATGAATAAGATGACTTCAGATGTAGAGCATGATGTAAACGGAACAGCGGATATTGTAAATAAAATCAGCAGCAATGCTTCCCATTCCAATGTGCTTGCGCTGAACGCCTCGATTGAGGCGGCACGAAGCGGGGAAGCAGGAAGAGGATTTACCGTTGTTGCTACAGAGATGGGAAAACTTGCCAAAGACAGCGGCAATTCCGCAACAGAAATTAAGGCCACGCTGTCTGCAATTGTAAATCATCTGGAAGTCATCATGAATTCCATTAAAGAGGCGAATGATGTGGCGGAAAGCTGTATGGATAACATAACTTCCATCAAGACGGTACTGGATCAGACGATTTCTATTTCAAATGAACTGGGGGGCGATGCGGAATGAAGATGATATGAGTGGTTAACGAAAGAAGAATGGATGAAACAGCGTCTTATTTAGAAGTGCAGACAAAAATGAGGAATGCCAAGTATTGAATAAGAGAGGAGAAATTTATGAAAAAAAATGGGAAAAGGCTGCTGGCGCTTTTACTGACATTGATTATGGTTGTCGGTCTTGTGCCGGTACAAACACAGGCAGCAAAAAAGGCTGCTGTCCAAAAGGTTACTTTAAAGTATAAGGAATATGTATTGAAGAAAGGAGAGAAGCTGAGATTAAAGGCCACGGTAGCGCCCAAATCTGCGAAAGAGGAGATTTCCTGGAAATCAAACAACACAAAAGTTGCGACTGTAAACAGCAAAGGCGTAGTCCAGGCCAAAGGAAAAAGAGGCAAAGCAACGATTACTGTGACAGCGGGCAAAAAGAGGGCGACCTGTAAGATTACTGTGGGAACGCCCGTCAGTAAAATTTCAGCTTCTAACCTGAAGCTTACAGCGGGACAGTCCGCCCAGATATCAGCATCCGTCTATCCCAAGAAAGCAACGGTGAAAAAGCTGGTTTATAAAAGCAATAAACCTTCTGTTGTTTCCGTAGATAGTAAAGGCAAGGTAAAGGCATTAAAACCGGGAAACGCCAAAATTACAATTCTGGCGGCAGACTGCTCTAAAATAAGAAAGGTTATCCGTGTGGCGTCTGCGAGGAAAAAATCAGTAGCGCCAACCCCCAAGCCGACGCCAACCCCTAAGCCAACACCAACCCCCACGCCAACGCCGGATCCTGGACCCAAACCGCCCAAACCAGATGAGTCGGAGAAAACACCGACGTTTTCCATTACCTTGGATAAGCAGGAACTGTCTCTGCAGATGGGGGAAAAGGAAAAATGTAATGTTACATTTACGCCTATGTCAGAGGTGACGGATCAGGATATTGTCTGGAGCAGCACAGATGACACTGTTGCAGCGGTGGCGTCCGCCCAGGGCGAGATTGTGGGACTGACGCCGGGAACAGCTACAATTACGGCTGTCTCACAACAGGATAAGAGAGTGTCGGCTTCCATGAAAGTAACGGTTTCTGAAGAAGGAGTGGTCTCTAAAGAAGTTACCTCAGAACAGGAACTGACAGAGGCATTGAGTGCGTCTTCAGAGGGAGAATTATTGCTCACATTAAGAACCCAGGAGAGCCAGATAACAATTCCGGAGGGAACGTATGGGAATGTTACGCTTGTGGTAGACGCGCCGAAAGCTTCTATTGACAACAGCGCTCAGTTTAAACAGGTAATCATTAAAGAAATTGCAGAAGATACCTGGTGTGAAAAAAGTGGAAATAAGATTTATATGGACTGTGCGTCAGGTCATTTGACGGTAGATGCGCAAGGCAAGCCGAATGTATATCTTTTAGATGCTACAGAATCTATTACGGTAGACAATAATGGAAACCTGCAGGAACTTTTGATTGCGTCCGCGGCAAAAGTATTGGTGAAAGGAGATTCTGTTGCCAGCCCGGTGAAATGTGAATATTATGATGGCAGCGAGAATGGGCAGATTACGACCTATGTCCCGCTTGATATATATTCTACCATGAGGTACAAACTGGTGGTAGGACCTGGAGGGGAACAGACTGCGGTGAAGGTCAGCGGAGAAAATGACGTTCCGGAAATCAATGGCCTTGGCACGATAAGCGTCACGATTGACAGCACGGGCGAAAACAAGACAGTGATTGCAGAAAACAGCGATGACTTAGCAGATTTGCCGACGACAACAGTGGCAGGAAAGATTATTAAGGACGAAGAAGGAACAGAGGGAACCGTCGAGGCAACCGTATATCTGGTACGCTATTCCATAAACATTACCAATGATAATATGTCCGTATATCTGGATGGCAGCAGCACCAAAAAGACAAAGACGGATGATGCGGGCAGCTATACGTTTGAGGATGTCAGCATAGGAAATTATGTAGTAGTCGTGGAAGCAGACGGCTATCAGCTTATCACGCAGAATATTTACATTGATACGAATTATAACGAGGACAGGGGATACGAGGTAGACGATATTGTTCTAATAGATGAGGCTGGCAAGGCGGGTGCAATCGCGGGCATGCTGATTGACGTTTCAACCGGCAATCCTATAGAGAAAGGCTTAACTGTCATTCTGCGGAAAGGCATCAATAACATTACCACGAATGAAGTGGGCAGTGTGATTTCTGCCGGAGGAGCGTATAGATTTGCCGATCTTACGCCTGGACAGTATACGATTCAGGTCCGCGACCAATCAGAGGAACCGGAATATACCTCTGTTTATGAAAATATTTCTGTGCAGGCAGAGGCAACGGTGACACGGAACATCACATTGTCGAAAGCATTAAATTCTGACGAATTGCGTTTCGTCCTTACCTGGGATGGGGAGAAAGAGGGCGTCAGCGCCGATTTAGATATCCACCTCTATGGACCGGATCCATTTACGGATACGGAATATGGCGTGTATTTCTCGGAGGAGAATACATGGTCAGGGCATTTGATGGATGGAAGATATATTTATAATTTTGCCAACCTTGATGTGGACGATAAAGCCTATGAAGGACCGGAGACTATTACGGTCAAGACTGTCACAGAAGGTCAGTATAAGGTATTCGTACAGGATTACACGAATGGAGGAACAGGAGGACAGCTCTATACCTCTAATCCTGTAGTAAAGATTTATAAAGGCAGCCGGCTGGTCGACACAGTAAAAATGCCGCAGAAGACGGGCGGCGTGTGGTTTGTGGGAAGTTATAACAACGACACAGGGACATTTACAGTGGCGGACGAGGTTTACGGCGGAAAGCCCAATACGTCTGTACGCTCACAGATTGGCAGAATCCTCAACCAACTGACGCAGTTTGAGGTGATAGATGCGGCGGCATTTTCACAAGACCAGCAGCTCATAGATGAAGCAGCCCAAAATTATCTGCTAAAGAAGACAACGGACGCCCAGCTTGCGGACTATCTGTCAAAACTGCAGGCACTGCTTGAGAAGCTGAAGAACGCTTTTATTATAAAGCAAATCAAGGTCGAAGGTGCAGTCAGGGACGAATATAGTTACTACAGGTCGGAACACTATTTGTATAATATTTCAGGAAGTGCGGAGACTCCGACAGATTTTGAGGCGGTAATGCAAGACGCCGGGACGTCTTATAAGCTAGAAAAGTTGGAAAACAATTACGAGGAAGGTTACTATTATGATTATTCCTACCGCCTGGTGCTGGAGAACGCATCCTTAGGCGTGTCCACAAATTATTACTTTTATTATGAGCAAGCGGAAGAGGAGCAATGGGTACTGGATATCCAAGATCCCGGCAATACCGAGTGGAAAAGAGAAGTTTATTGGCCAAATTATGGGCATACCGGCGGAAAGAACCCTGAAATAGGCAGGAACCTTGATATCCGCCTGATTGACGGCGTTTCGGTTGTATCGAAAGAATATGCTGCCGATGCGGCAGAGGGAACCTGGAACTATGGAGACAAGGTAGACCTGGTTTTGCATTTGAAGGAAGAAGCCACGGGGGCTACGAGGGATTATGAAGTTTACTATAGACCGCTAGGTGCGGAGTTGCTGAAGATTACAGACACTGCGAACCGGATTGTAGAGCAGGAAAAATATGATTATTGGAGTTGGTATGAAGAAGACCGCACAATTTCCTACCGAGTTTACGGTGAGAATAAAACAATGGGGACCACTTGGAACGCAGAGGTATCTCCAGGGGCC
Source organism: uncultured Lachnospiraceae bacterium (assembly GCA_947565885.1). Classification (GTDB taxonomy): domain Bacteria; phylum Bacillota; class Clostridia; order Lachnospirales; family Lachnospiraceae; genus Petralouisia. The sequence goes on along the minus strand of CANOHX010000114.1, from coordinate 4,073 downwards.
TCCTATCAATTGTTCAATCCTGACGAGTATTATGGCGAAGATAAGTATTATGGTGAAAAGCCGGAGACGGTGATGGTAGTTACCAATACCAACGGCGCAAGGCAGGTATATGATATCTTCTATTATGAAGATACAACGGATGCAGAGATTATAGGAATTTATGATTCTGACAATATGTATACGGAATATTATGACGAAGTTGTTGTGGATGGTTCCCGGACTTATTATACCATTCGTATACAGGGTATGAATTCTGAATTAGGAGAGAATCTGCAGGTACATACGAGGGCAGGGGCTTCTGCCGAAGTGGAATATACAACTGGTTCCGAAAGCTGGGATTATGCTTCTTCCAACGCCAAGATTACCGTTACGGCGGCGAGCGGAAAACAGAGAATTTATTATATCGTATATGGAAAGTCAAATTCCTCCTGCAATATCCGTGGAATCAGCAGTACGGCAAATGGATTGAAGAAAGTATACTTGCAAAATGACAATAACATTTTTATTACTGGAAGCGAGCAGGAACTGGCAGCAGGTGCATCCCTGACGGTTAAGACGAATCCGGGTTATACGGCTTCCTACAGCAGTACGGTGAATGGGGATGATGACTATTATGGTGCAGACGGTGTAATCACCGTTACAGAAGAGGCGTCCGGCGAACAGCATACATATCCGGTACGTTACACACAGGACATCAGCGACCTGCGAATCCGTAACATAACCAGTGCGCAGGGCAAGATTTATTCTGTGGATATTTCAAGCAGTTTGTCTACAGCCAGCCAGACAAATGAGAAGTATTACAGGGTAGAACTCATAGGTGATGCGGCAAAGTGTCCGCAGGATCTGCAGGTGGCAGTGCCTGCAGGGGCAGAGGCTTCTGTAACGTATGCAGACGAGAACTGGAGTTATGCGACAGAATATGCGGCGAAGATTTCAGTGAGCAATGATAAATACACAGTTATGTATTTGGTGGCGTATCAGCAGGATGAGAGCGGAGCCATCCTAAAAGGGATTGCCGATGCTGCAAATTCTTATAAGCGTGTGGAAATTTCTAACGATTCTCGCAGGATATCATTGAATCCTACTGAGGAGGAGAATCCCGCAGAAGAAGTGTATATGGTTTATGTCAGTGGGGCAAATAAGGCATTAGGAACCAGCTATCAGTTGGATCTTCCAGAGGGCGGAAAGATAGCCAGTACGATTCACAAAGGAGAAACCGGCTGGAATTATGTCAGCGAGTCAACGGAACATGAGTATTATGATGAAGCGACTGGAAGATATGTATATGCTATCTATACTTATACCGACCGCGTTGAGATAGAGGCATCTAATGGAGCCAAGAGGGTGTACCTGATTGCCTATGTCCAGGATGAGAGCGGCGCTATGATAAGCGGCATTGTGGATAAGGGGAATGACTATGTGCATACCGACGTTTACAGCAGCGTCAGAAATTTATGGTTGGAGACGCCGGAAGAAGAGGAAAATGAACCTGCTTATGAAAACGTATATATGATTTATGTTATTGGTAACAACCAGAGTTTAGGAACTGGTTACCAACTCACACTGCCGGAAGGAGCGGAAATTACCAGCACCATCCACAAAGGGGAAGCGGGCTGGAATTACAGAGATGAGTATGACTATTATGGCTATTATGATGAAGAAGATAATTGGAACAATGTTAGGTGTTATTTTGCAGACCGCATAACCGTGAAAGCTTCAAACGGAGCAGAGCGTATCTATATGATTGCCTATGTCCAGGACGAGAGAGGCGTAACGGTAAGCGGGATAACAGATACAGAAAATGAGTATGTGCATACAGAAATTACTGACTATACTCAAACTATGTATTTACCGGCAGAAGGGAATGAGGAAGAGAAAGAAGAAGTGTATGTGATTTATGTAAAAGGAAGCAATCAGGAACTTGGGAGCAGCTACAAGCTGGAAGTGCCGGAAGGAAGTACGATCACTACGGTATGTAAGGGAGAGGCGGACTGGAAATACACCGATGAATCGATGGGTCATGGCTATGACGATGAGGAAGGAAATTGGATAAGCGATACATACAATTACGCAGACCGCATAACCGTGAAAGCTTCAAACGGAGCAGAGCGCATCTATCTGATTGCCTATGCAGCAAATACACCTGCGACAGAGTAAGAGAAAAATTTTACAAGCTGACGCATCGTGCGCGAGCAGATTGCTTTGCTACTGAGAAAAGCGTTGGCAGATAAAGTGCACGGAGCAGCCCTCCAGTGGGAAAAGAACCTGCTGGATGGGCTGCTTTTGTTTTGGGGAGTTATAGAAAGGCGACTGCTAAAAGTAATATGTTTATCGAAATTCAGCTAAATGGATTGACAAGATGTATTTTTTCTATTAGAATATCAATGAACAAATATTCATTCAATAAGGAGGGCTAAAATGCCGAAGTCTCCAGAAAGATGCCAAGAAATCCGTGAAGAAGCTCGTTCTAAAATATTGCATGATTCTATGCTTTATTTTGCCAGGAATGGTTTCGCTGGCACAAAGATAAGTGATTTAGCAAAACATATTGGTATAGGGCAAGGAACTCTGTATGTATATTTCAAGTCAAAAGAAGAATTATTCAACGAAATATATACTTTAACAAATTACAGTGAAGATATTAAAGAACTGAAAATTCTTGCACATTTACCTATATCAGCCCCAAAAAAGATACGCAAGCTCTCCAAAAGCATAATGACTAATCTTATGCAGGATGAAGCCTACGCAGCTAAAGTTGCATTGAATACGCAGATGACGCTTGAAAAAAAGGGGTTTGTTTCTGATGAAACTATCTACCAATCAGAATTGTATGGAATTACTGAAAAAATTATTATTCAAGGGCAAAAAGAAGGAAGCGTTGTGGATGGTATGCCAATGAAACTAGCCGATTATTTTTGGGGTGTTGTCTACCTTTACTCTCTTAGAAAACTATTCACAACGAAATACGAACTGATTTCTGAAGAAGATTTAGCCCGTATTTTATTAAAAGATGAAGCGTAAAGGGGCTTTTATGAAAAAAATAGCAATGATAACAGGTGCGTCTGGCGGCATAGGGCAGATTTTCGTCCGTGAACTTGTGAAGGAAACGCTTGATGAAATATGGGTGATTGGCAGAAATCAAGAGAGGCTTCTTGCTCTGAAAAAAGAATATGGAGAAAAAATCGTTCCTATATGCAAAGACTTAACAGAGGACACAGATATATTATCTATTTCGGATTTATTAAGAGAACAAACAATATCCGTCTTATGGTTGGTGAATAATGCAGGAATCGCAAAAATGGCACCATCGGCAGAGTTTTCTATTTCGGAAATCAATCAGACGATTGACCTAAATTGTAAAGCGCCTGTCGAGCTTATCAATATCTGCATTCCGTTTATGGAAAAGGGAGCAAAGATACTGAATATTTCTTCTGCTTCCGCATTTCAGCCTGTACCATATATCAATTTGTATGCTGCTACGAAAGCTTTTGAACGAAGTTACTCCCGTGCTTTGAACGCAGAACTTGGGCCATCTGGAATTACGGTAACGGCTGTTTGTCCAAGCTGGGTGGATACAGCAATGCTGTCAAAAGAGATTGATGGTAAAAAAGTGCATTTCCCTGGAATTGTCGCTCCCGAAAAAGTGGTTAAAAAGGCGTTGAAAGATGCAAAAAAAGGCAGGGATATGTCTGTCTGTTCACTCTATGTAAAATGCCAACATCTAAATGTAAAGCTGTTGCCACAGAAATTAACCATGAAAGTTTGGCTGCATGGTATCAGAAAGTATTTATGAGGGTGGAAAATGAATGAAATTGTAACGGAACGCTCGAATCTCTTTGAGTCTAATGTCTATATTACGGTATGTGTTGAAATTGCAGGGAAAGTATGTCCGTATAAGCTGTCTGCCGCTGTGAAGCAGGCATTTGAAGCAAATGAAGCTACGATGTCAAAAATCGTGTTAGAAAATGGTTTGACATATTATGAAAAAATGCCGGTATCAAACTGTAAAATAGAGATTAACAATAATAGATACATACATCATAATGAAAATACAAAAGTTGAAATAATAAAAA
>CANOHX010000113.1 GCA_947565885.1 uncultured Lachnospiraceae bacterium | reverse complement strand
TCTTTTCTTTTTATAGACGCCATTTACTCGACCTCTTTCTTTAACAGCCCTTTGTACCGATAGAAAGTCGCCTTATTCATTTGCAATTCCCTCATCAGTTCAAAGGGTCTTTTTTCTCCACGCTCCACCGCTTGATACTTCTTTGCAAATTCTTCCAGAGGCATTACACGAGGACGACCGTAATCACTCCATTCCCATCTAGCTTTCTTTGCTTCGATACCCTCACGCTGGCGTTTTTCCTTTTTTTCCAGTTCAGCTTGAGCCATACTTGCATATAACTCTATCATCATATTATTGATTGTCTCTAACATCATTTTTGCCATTGAATTTTCCATATCCTCAATCGGGAGTAGTGTAGTAGGCAGTTCTAAAACCATGACACGAATATTATTGTCCTGATAGAACCGTAATTCATTCAACGTGGCTTTTTTGTTCCTCCCCAGTCTGTCAAGCTCCGTTACGATTAACGTATCGCCACTTTCGAGAATTTCTTCTTTTAACATCTGGTAACGGGGGCGGTTGAAATTCTTGCCCGTCCGCTGGTCTGTATACACCTTGCCTTTATACAGCTCAATATCATGTTCTGCACAATACTTTGTAATCTCCGCAATCCCTCTATCAAGGTGTTGGTCTTCTGTACTTGTCCTGTGATAGGCAACCGTTTTCATTTGTAGTTCCTCCTTTTTCTAAAGACTATGGAACATTTGTTCTATTTTCGATTATATCTTCTCCATTTGGTCCTAAAAAGTCAACAGCCAATTTCAAGAATTCTTAAAAATTATTTCGCAAAGATTTTAAGCATTATTTCACGGCAATTTTGACGTGCTTACAAAGTACACATTATTAGCATGGTGTATTCACACTTTTCTATCTACTGCCCGACACCGTTCAGATAGTCGCAGAACCTATCGTAATTGATAAGGTACTTCTTTCCGGCTCTGATATGAACGATTTTATTCTCCAAACACAAATTCCTAAGATGCATATAAGAGAGCCCTGTCAGTTCCACCATTTCTTTTATTGATTTCATTACTGGAAGTTTCTGCAACTCCCCACTGTCTACAGACTGCCTATTATTACCCTCGATTACTCTAAAATTATTCTTTACCGTTGTATTTGCATTTTTCATATTGATTGCTCCCTTTCGTGGAATAGGGACACAATACAAATTCTACTGAAATATTGTACCGCTGTCCGTTTACTGTTATTTCCAACTCGGACACTACGGACTAACTTAGCAACCATTTTATTATTTTCTCAATTTAATTTCCATCTATCTCTGACACTCATATTACATAATCCTTGAAACTGCATTGCCTCTAAAACATCATTTCCCCAAATAAAGGTTTGGATTCATTGACCGCGTCGGCTTCATCTGCCCGAACCAATTTCATAAAGTTGTCAGTTCGTTTGTTAAGTCTGCGGAGCCTTGCGCCTTGATGAAACACTTCCGCACATTTTTTTCCATATTCTTATTTCATATCTTTCAAGCACCATATATACATCACACTCCTTTATACAGTATTGTATTTTATTGATAATAATCCCTCTGTTGTTTCTCTTATATCTATGGACCAAAACCATTCGTTACAGTCTCTTTCAAATGTGCATAAATTCAAGTGTTTTACAGATTTTCTTCTATTTCCAAAACCACTGAAATCTAAAAATTCTTTTTACTTTTTTATAGTATTAGCCTGCTGCCTCACGGAATGCCCGAAATGTCTTGATTGTATCTTGTGGAAGAATGCCTTTTTTCTTATAATAGTTAATTACCTGACTGCTATTATCGGGCAAACCATAAATCTTGTAGTACGTTTGCAAACTTTTTTTGAGTATAGAGATATCCACGATTTCCTCTTTATACCTCATTATGCAATCAGCAACCATATTTCCGCCTTTTTTATGCTCTGTCAGAAACTCCACCAACATATCTTTGCAATCGTCACGATATTTCCTCACAGCATTGCTAATATCCTCTGTCAGCACCCTTTTATATTCCCGACAAAGTTTTTCCAATCCCTTTTTGTCAAAACATCTGACAAAGTTCTTTTATCACCGTATATGCGTTTAAGACTTTTGGATAGAAACAATAACTCTACCCTTAACAAATTATTCTCCACAAAAGGATTCGGTTTATGGTGTTCGTTATCATGCTGTTCCTTTGTCTTGTCATAGCATTTGAGAATGTAATTTCCGTTTTTTTCTTTGTATTTGAAAGAATTATCTCCCTTTTCACATTTGGAGTCTGCTTTTCGATACCTATGTAAAAATGTATCTGGAAATACCATATCAAAAAAATGTAGCATAGTATCAGGAGTAGCATTACCCAAAGTCTTCATGGTAACATTGTACTCTAACTTGACAACTTTTAGGTTGTCAACGAATTCTTCCGAATACTTATCCTTTAGATGCTCCTGAAGATATGACTTCATAATTTCCAAAACTTGATTTTTGGCTATTTCCAACTTAATATTCTCAACAATTCCTAAAGGCTTGACATTATACTGTCTTATAGCATGGACAGGATTTACATAAGCGCTTACTTTACCGCCAACGCAAGAAATACTGACAATTGTGTTATCTGCTTCGTTCTTTTCTTCTTTAACTGGCAAGTACAAATTCTCCATACCATCAAGTTGTATGGTATACTGAGCATTTACGCCATCCAAACCACTAATGCAACGTCCTTTATTCAATCTAACCTTTGTAATAGTAGTAGCCATAGCTTGTTTTCTTCCTTTCTCCAATTATTGACAATAAAAAAGGAGAAGCAAAAAAATTGCCACAAACGACAATCTGCTTCTCCTAAAGCTACTCTATATATAATAAAAAATTTTACTTCTCGGTTCTTATTGTTTTATATTATATCCAATAACATCATAAAAGGCAATAGCTTTTTTAATAATTTTTTGTTTCTTTTTCTGCTTTTATCCATTTTTATTTTTCTTACATAAAATCATTCCTGGCTCTAACCTAGTAGAATCGATTTTAAGGCGGTTATAAATTCATTCTGGGGGAATCTCGCAGAATGGATATTTAAAAAGAATTTAACCGCTTTCCTGTGGAAATAACTGCATATAAATATAATTGGCTGATTTATAGGCTTTTCGGGATACTGTAACCCATTTTGCATGATGCTAACAAAACTCTAACAAATTCACAAATCAGAATGTAATAAGCTACCACACAGAAATAACAAAAGCCCTGAATATTCAAGGCTTTTGCTTAAAGCTGCTGACGGGAATCGGACCCGTGACCTCCGCACTACCAATGCGACGCTCTACCGACTGAGCCACAGCAGCATTGCATATTGGGACAATCCCAACTGACTTATCCAATATACAATAAATCTGCTGTGTTGTCAAGCAGTTTTTCTATTTAAAATATGCCACCCCGCTCTCAAACAGCTTCATGTCCTGCTCACCGTAAATGTTGACGGCAACGCCCTCACCGCGCCGCTCAGAATGCGCCATTTTGCCCAGCACACGTCCGTCCGGGCTGGTGATGCCCTCAATCGCCATGTAAGAGCCGTTGATATTCCACTCCTCGTCCATCGTAGGCTGCCCATACTCATTGACATACTGGGTTGCCACCTGACCGTTTGCAAACAGTCTGTCCAGCCATTCTTTCGGAGCCACGAAACGCCCCTCTCCATGGGAAGCCGGATTGCAGTAAGTCTCTCCTAATTTCGCCTGCATAAGCCAGGGGGATTTGTCCGTCACGACTTTGGTGTACACCATCTTGGAAATATGGCGTCCGATTGTATTGTAGGTCAATGTCGGGGAATCCACATTCTGCTGGCGGATTTCACCGTAAGGCACTAAGCCCAGCTTAATCAATGCCTGGAATCCGTTGCAGATACCCAGCATCAGGCCATCACGCTCCTGCAGCAATTTGTTCACCGCCTCCGCAATCTTCTCGTTGCGGAACGCCGTAGCAAAGAATTTGGCGCTTCCTTCCGGCTCATCACCTGCGGAAAATCCGCCCGGGAACATGATAATCTGGGACTGCTCAATTGCTTTTACAAATACATCCACAGAATCGCGTATATCCTCGGCATTCAGATTCTTAAATACCTTGACAACCGTATCTGCGCCGGCACGCTCAAACGCTTTCGCGCTGTCGTATTCACAGTTCGTCCCCGGGAATACCGGGATAAATACCTTAGGCTTCGCCACCTTATGCTTGCAGGTATAGACGCTGCCCGCGCGGAATACATTGGTCTTTACTTCTTTCTTCCCTTCCACTGCGATGGTTGGAAATACTTTTTCCAGCGTACCTGTCCAGGCTTCCACTGCTTCCTCCATAGAAATTTCTGTCTTTCCATAGACAAACTTCTGCTGTCCGTTTACCTCTCCAAATACGCGGCAGTACTTCTCATTGCCGCAGCCTTTATTTTCTCCGGCAGCTTCTTTGCCATACGCTTCCATTGCCGTTGCGATAGTCTCTTCCACCAAAGCTACCTTATCCTCCGGCACTTCTGCAATCAGCTGACCAAAATGCGGCGCAAACAAGCAATTTTTGCATACATTGCGCTCAATCGTGACGCCCAATTTATTACCAAATGCCATCTTGCTCACAGCCGCTGCGATACCCTTGCCGTCCAGAGCATAAGCGGAAATAATTGCCCGCTCCTGAATTAACGTATGGATTGCATCGTACAACGCCATCACCTGCTCATAAATGGGCAAATCATACGCATCCTTGGCAATCTTGAAAATCATCAGTTTGTTGCCGGCTTTTTTCAGCTCCGGCGTGATGATATCCTGTTCCTTTGCCACGTCCACCGCAAAGGACACCAGTGTTGGCGGAACGTCAATCTCATTAAATGTCCCGGACATAGAGTCCTTTCCACCGATGGAGGGAAGCCCAAATCCAATCTGCGCGCTGTATGCGCCGAGCAATGCCGCAAACGGCTGGCTCCAACGGCTCGGTTCCTCGCTCATTCTGCGGAAATACTCTTGGAACGTAAAGCGGATATTGCGGAAATCACCGCCCGCTGCCACAATCCTTGCCATGGATTCCAGCACTGCATATACCGCGCCATGATAGGGGCTCCAGGAAGACAGATAGGGGTCAAAGCCGTAAGACATCATGGTCACAGCATCGCATTTACCCTTGGCAACCGGCAATTTCGCCACCATGCTCTGTGTCTCTGTCAGCTGGTATTTGCCGCCATAAGGCATGAATACGCTGCCAGCCCCGATAGAGCCGTCAAACATTTCCACCAGCCCCTTCTGGGAGCAGACATTTAAATCGGCAAGCATTGACAGCCATGCTTCTCTCACGTCCTCTTTTTCCAAAGCCTCTTCCACTGCGGGTATCTCTATTTTGTCAAAGAAATTATCCTCTTTCCGTGGGATGTCCACAGATACGGACGTCTCCTGATGCGCGCCGTTAGTGTCAAGGAAAGCCCTGGAAATATTAACAATCTCCTTGCCCCTCCACTCTAACACAAGCCGCGGCTCCTCGGTGACCACGGCAACCTCCACAGCCTCCAGGTTTTCTTCCTTGGCGTAAGCAAGGAACTGCTGCACGTCATCCGGCGCAATCACGACCGCCATACGCTCCTGGGACTCGGAAATGGCAATCTCTGTGCCATCCAGCCCGGCATATTTCTTAGGGACTTTATCAAGCTGCACCCGCAGTCCCGGCGCCAATTCACCGATTGCCACCGACACGCCGCCTGCGCCGAAATCATTGCATTTCTTGATGATATGCGCTACTTCCTCCCTGCGGAACAATCTCTGAATCTTGCGCTCTGTAGGTGGGTTGCCTTTCTGCACTTCCGCACCGCAGACTGCGGTGGATTCCGTGTTATGCGCCTTGGAACTTCCGGTCGCTCCGCCAATTCCGTCACGCCCTGTCCTTCCGCCCAGCAGAATGATAATATCTCCCGGGTCTGAAGTCAGACGCTGCACGGCACGTCTGGGCGCTGCCCCCATGACCGCACCGATTTCCATACGCTTTGCCACATAATCCGGGTGATATATTTCCTTGACATAGCCTGTGGCAAGCCCAATCTGGTTACCGTAAGAACTGTAGCCATGCGCTGCCCCACGCACCAATTTCTTCTGGGGAAGCTTGCCCTCTAACGTATCCTTCACGGATACCGTGGGGTCTGCCGCACCGGTGACGCGCATCGCCTGATATACATACGTGCGCCCGGAGAGCGGGTCGCGGATAGCACCGCCCAGGCAGGTTGCCGCCCCACCGAACGGCTCAATCTCTGTCGGATGGTTATGCGTCTCATTCTTGAAATTGACCAGCCATTCCTCCATCTGCCCATCCACTTCGACCGGAACAACAATGGAGCAGGCGTTGATTTCATCCGACTCTTCCTGGTCATCGAGTTTTCCTTCTTTCTTCAGGCGTTTCATCGCCATCAGCGCCAAATCCATCAGGCAGACAAATTTATCGTCCCTGCCTTTGTAAATCTCCTCATATGTCTTCAGATAATCTTGATACGTGTCCTCCAGCGGTTTGCGGTAATAGCCGTCCTGGAATGAGACATCCTTAAGCTCCGTAGAAAATGTGGTGTGCCGGCAATGGTCCGACCAATATGTGTCAAGGACGCGGATTTCCGTCATAGAGGGGTCACGCTTCTCCTCCCCCTTAAAATAATTCTGGATGTGCAGGAAATCCTTGAATGTCATAGCAAGCCCCAGAGAATCATACAATGACTGCAGTTCCTCCTCGGGCATCTGCAGAAAGCCTTCAAAAATCTTCACATCTTCTGGCTCCTCAAACTCATCTGCCAGGGTCTGCGGTTTTTCCAGCCCTGTTTCCCTCGAATCCACCGGATTGATGCAATGGTTTTTGATTGCCGCAAGCTGCTCCTCATCTACCTCCCCCTCAATCACATAGGTGGTAGCTGTGCGGATAATCGGCTGTTCCTCTTCATCTAACAGCTTCACGCACTGCTCCGCAGAATCCGCCCGCTGGTCATACTGTCCTGGAAGATATTCCACACTGAACACTTTGGCTCCTGCCGCATCAAATTCCTCCTCAAACACTTCATCCACCGGCGGCTCCGAGAACACCGTCATCAATGCTTTTTGGTAAGTCTCCTCTGATATATGCTCCATATCGTATCGGATTAACACACGCACCCCAGTCACAGTCTTTATCCCCAGGTAACTTCTGATTTCTGACTGCAGTTCTTTTGCCTGAATCGCAAATGCCGGTTTCTTTTCCACAAAAATACGTCTTACGTCGCCCATAATTTCCTCCTAATATGCTATTTTTCTCGTTGCATTATCATATCCGATGTATCATTGCCCTCTTATTTTCTTGCGGCTTTTTTCTCTTTCTTTTCCTGATACATAATCGCATCCGCTTCATTTACATAATCTTCCAGTTTCTTAGACGATTCCTTATCCGTAATCACATATCCAGCGCTGATACTGAGATTACTTAGCCCCACCTGATTTCCTGACCGTTCCACTTTCTGGCGGATGCTTTGAATCATGGCTGTAATCTCCGGTTCTGGCATCTCCTCACAGATGACGAGGAACTCATCGCCCCCCAGCCGGACCGGAATCCCCTCCTCATTGAGCGTGCTTTTAATAGCGTCAGCCACCGCCCGGATAGCAATATCCCCCATATCATGCCCCAGATTATCGTTGATAAATTTCAGGCGGTCCAAATCTATAAACAGAATCAGCAGATTATTTGCCCTGCGCCTGTCATCAAACAGCGTCCCGGCAAATTTACGGTACCCCATACGGTTGTACATGCCCGTCAGCGTGTCGCGCACATACAGGTTGGACAGCCTGTCATTCATCCACTCTAATTTCTCATGCCTGTTAAGATTCTCCATTGCTTTCAGCAGCGCTCCCAGAATATGGTGCAGATACTGACGCTCCATCAGATATACCGCGTTGCGGAGGACAATATAGCCTATCGTCCACTGCCTGAAATGCAAGGGCAGAAACAGGAAATTAGCTCCCGCTTCCTGACAGTCAAAAACTGGGAAAATCCCCTCCAGTTCACGCACATGCATCTGCTCCGGCTGTAATTTCAGCTTATCTAAAATCTCTGGATCTTCATAAGAAAATTCCAACGTCATTTTATTGGGATATCCCTGTATGCAGTAATTTTCTTTTTCTATCATAAATACTTCTGAATTTTCCGCTCGGTTCTTAAAATCATTCATCTCAGGGTCCATTACCAGGTACATGGCATCGCATTTCATCGATGGCAAACATTTGAGCACACAGTTCATCATCTGTGAAAAGCTGCTGCATTTCAGCAATTCATATTCCAGGGAGATAATATCTTCCAGAAATTCGTCCGTCTCAATCTGGTAAATAATCTGCCCTTTGAGGTACTGCCTGTCTTGCCGTCTGTAGTCTGCGCTGCAGCCGCAGCTTTCCCAAAATTTGTATTCCACATCCGTGTAGTGGAACTTAGGCGGCTGCTCTCCATTCCAGATATCAAGCAGAAGCTGCGCACAGAGGTAACCCGCCTCTTCACGGACATGGCTGACCGTCGTAATCTGCGGCGTATAAAAAGCAGCCTTGTCAAAATTGTCAAAACCAGTAATCAGGAAATCTTCCGGTGCATGGTAACCTGCCTTGGCAGCTTCCTCGCAGACTCCCACGGCAATATTGTCGTTGGCACAGACAATTGCATCCGGCAGCTTCCTGCCGCTCTCCATAAAATGCCGAAATCCATTAACGCCGCATTGGAACTCATAATTGCCATAATAGAAATCCTCTTCTTCCCAGGAAATCCCCTGTCTGTCCAAGTATTCCCGGATACCCTCTACACGTCTGCAATTCTCATAATTATCCTCAGAGCCCATAATAAACCAGAAAGTCCTGCAGCCGTGTTTCTCCGTCAGATGCTGCACCATCCCTGCAATAGCGTTTTTATTATCCAATCCCACATAATAGAAATCTGCCAATTCCTTGCCAATAGAAATAACTGGCACACCCGCATTTCGAGCCAGATTTACAACTTCCTCTATCACAGATTTCACTTCCACATTCGTCAAATCCAGAACAATCCCATCAAATTCGCTCAGGTTGGGCAGACGGAAAATATTATATTCCCCTTCGTTGTATTTCTCATCATGGCTCCAATTTCCAGAACTGTCGAATATATAGAGGCTTACCTCCTCCTCAGTTTCATGAATCCTCTGCAGGATTCCGGCAGGCCATGCAAAAGTAAAATATCTCTTCCAACCATCCATCAGTAACGCAATTTTCCTCAACTTATGCCCTCCCTGCTATTTGCTTTTATCTCTTTGCCCCCGGTACAAGGCTTCGGGTTCCTCCGCCTTAAGCCATATTATAGCATATAAAATAAGGTGTTGTATAGCTTTCTTGTATTTTTGACATGGAAATCAATTTTCAAAATATTCTTAATGGAATATTAAAATATCTGCATACTGCCGGAGCTGAATATACCCAAAGCGAACGATTCAAGGACGTTTTTAGCGAAGGCAAAATCCACTGTTTACGGTATTG
>CANOHX010000112.1 GCA_947565885.1 uncultured Lachnospiraceae bacterium | reverse complement strand
TTTATCATATGCGCCCGGCATTTTTCTGTGCCCACTTCTATGCCTAAAATTATAATAATTAGTAAATGGTTTGTCAATTTATATTTCCGGCACACTTCAACATATTTTATCCGCCCAAGTCTGGGGGATGTATGATACCATGCGCTTTCCGGGGCTAGCATTACCCCGGAAAATGAACAAAACAAAAAACAGCCACAAAAGCCGGGAAAACAGCGGTTTCCAGCCTGCAAGACCTGTGCGCCCCAAACTGCACAAAACGCACACTGCCACTGTTTGGAAAATCAGGGAGGACAGGCACATTACGCTATGGCATAGCAGAAACCATTAAGGTATATAAGCAACATTTCAATCCTGACATTAGTTAAAATGTAGTAAGAGTCAGCATAGGCTAAAGGTAGGCAGGCGATAATATGCCAAGTGGTCTTGAAGTCACCAAAACAGCGCTTGACGACTTTGCAAAAGTGCAAAGGCGCATGATTTTAGCTAAAAAGGAAAATGCTGCTGAGACATATGCAGACCTCAAAGAAGAATATATGTTTTTAAAAGCATTGCTTAACACAGCGGGGGTTGATCTTGCAGAAATTGACAGAATCAAAGAATAATTACTTTATGTGATAACAATCATTTGATATCGAATAGGAGCATGGGACTTTCCCATGCTCCTATTTGTAGGCACATTAATGTGAAAACGGCACATCATAACCTGTTTTAAATATTGAATTTATCTACCAGTCCGACCATGGATTCCACCTGGGCTTTCTGTTCTTCGCTGACAGCAGCAGTTTCCTGTGAGGTTGCTGAATTGTTGTCGACAATTTCTGACACGCGGACAATGTTCTCGTTGATTCTCTGCATATTCCGCACGTCGCTCTCAAGAGTGCGGGAGGTCTGCTCCATCTTCTCGGTGGCCTCTTTGGCCCCTTTCATTACTTCGTCCATATTTTCAGCAGTTTCATCTGCAATCGTAATTCCTTTCTCGACTGCCAGTACCGTGCGCTCAATAAGTTTGGTTGTCTCCCCGGCAGCTTTGGCGGACTCGTCGGCAAGGTTCTTTACCTGGTTCGCCACGATAGCAAATCCTTTTCCGGCTTCACCGGCGCGCGCCGCTTCGATGGAAGCGTTCAGGGAGAGCAGGTTGGTCTCTGAGGCAATGGCTTCAATTGTGCTGATAATCTCATCAATCTCCTCGGAACATTTGCTGATTTCACTGATGGCTTCTTTCAGCTCCTGCATCTTAGCATTTCCAGTTACTAATACTTTGCCCGCATGGGTGGAAAGTTCCACGGTGGAGGCAGCTTCCCTTGCGCTGTTTGCCATGCTCTTGTACATATCATCCATCAAGGTAACCAGGTCGGATACCTTTCCGGCCTGTTCGGTGCTTCCCTCTGCCAAATCAACGGCTGCGCAGGCAAGCTGTTCGGAGCCGCAGTCAATCTGCTGGGAGACCTCGCGGATGGTATTTAATGTCTCGCGCATCTTGCCGCTGATTTTTATGAAAGATTCTTTAATCAGCCCGAATTCCCCCACGTAGTTCTGCTGCATCTCAAAGCAGTAATCGCCATTGCCCATCTGTTCCAGGATGCCTGAGATTTCTAGTATCATGCCGATGATGTTCTGCTTCATCAGGGAGATGGCAGCTACCATCTTGCCGACTTCGCTCTCGTCTTCTTCCAGGGAGAGTTCTGTATGGAATTGTCCCTCCGATAACAGAATCATCTGTTCGGATACTTTGACAATCGGTTCTAACAGTTCTTTTTCAGAAAATTTCACAATTTTGCGAATCTGGAGAACCAGATACAAGAATGAGGATATGTAAAGCAGTTCAATGATAATCTGGAAAACGCGCAGATTTCGTTTGGATTTGCTTACCCTTGTCTGAATCTGGTTTATCGCATCGTCTGTCAATGCGCTGATTTCCTGGGTAGTGTTTTCATATTCATCTCCGAACACATAGGACATTGCTTCCTCGGTGTTTCCTTGTCCGGCAAGTTTCAAGGCTTCTTCTTCCAGAGGGACTAAGCCGTTCGAAAGTTCAGCAATCTGGTTCATAAGCGCCCATTCGCTGCTTTTGATATTATTTTTTTTCAGCCCGGCCCAGGCATTGTCGCGGTTTTTGTCCTCGTTCAGTTCCCGCATATAATCGTCATAATATTGTTGTTTGCCGGTAACGGCGTAAGTCTGTACGGCGTAGGTCAGGGCTTTGGAACCGAGACGGTACTGGTTTAGCAGCGTGGTCGTCTCCAGTTCTTCATCTGTCACATGGGTCATCAGGAACATTGTGCTAACGGACATCAGCAGCATGAGCGCTCCTACGATAACAGATATGGCGGATTGTTTGATAATTTTTCTTAGTTGGTATGATTGGCTTTGTTTTTCCATGGAAATTCCCCCTGTGAATACATTCTTTGGTTAAAATATCTATTTCTATCATACTTTAAATCGGTGAATTCGTCAAGATGACGATGGAAATTGGTGATATTTTTTGTGGTTTTGTCTATTATATCTTATCGATGATTGTCCGTTTTTAAGTCGTATCCTGTAGAAGGATTTTTTTAAATACGGACAATAGTTTGACAAAATAATCGGTTCTGTGCCTATATACTGTTTTTATCAGAAATAGCAGCAATGGCAAGGAGGGTGGGCGTGAAGTATGAATTGTATGCGGACATCTGGTTTGTAACAAATCTGAGCATGGATATCATTGCCCTCTGGATTGCCGGCAGGATGATGAAACAGCGTATTCGCGTATGGAGGCTTCTGCTGGCGGGCTTTGTGGGGACGTCAGGCGCTATGTGCCTGTTCTTTTTTCTGAGCGATTACACCTGGTACCAGCTGGGTGTTCATTTTTTGGTAAACCCGCTGATGGTCTGGCTCTGTTACCGCTGCAGGAAATGGAGGCAGTTCCTGTGCCAGTGGTTTCTTTCTTATCTGTCGGTGATTCTTCTGGGCGGTATCTTGCAATGGTGTGCCTCTGGCAGGGGCGTGGGCGGGAACTTCTGGATTTATCTGGCAGGAGCGGTGCTGTTTCTTGTATCAGCAGAAAAAATTACAGAAAGTATCCGCCGCCAGAAAGAGACGGTCTGTGAGCTGCTTTTGGTGACCCAGGCGGGCAACATTGCGGTGAAAGGTTTTTTTGATACGGGAAACCTTCTTGTGGATCCGACAGTGGGAAAGCCGGTACATATTATAAGAAGAAAAATTCTGGAAGGACAGATTGAGGAAGGGAAGCTGATGACCCGCCTGATTCCATTCCACTCCCTGGGCGAGGAAAATGGAATGCTGGAGGCGGTCACCATTGAGGGAATGTACATTTTAAAGGAGGAACAGCCCCTCTATCTGGAAAAACCTGTGCTGGGGCTTGCGCGGGAGAAATTATTTCAGCACGACAGATACGATGTGATTTTGAATGGAAGAAGTATGGATAATTAGGAGGATGAATATGTACATAAAAATTGCAATTCCACAGCATTTCCAATTAAAACTGATTGCAAATATCCGCAACATGTTATTGATGAAAAAAGGGGATATCCACTATATCGGCGGTGCGGAAATCCTGCCGCCGCCGCTGGATGCGCGGGAGGAAAACCGCTATATCCAAATGCTGGCGGAAGAGGATTCACAGAAGGCGAAGAGCATTTTGATTGAGCATAACCTGCGCCTTGTGGTATACATAGCCAAGAAATTTGACAATACGGGAATCGGCGTGGAGGATTTGATTTCCATTGGCACAATCGGGCTGATTAAGGCGATTAATACCTTTAATCCCACCAAGAACATTAAGCTTGCCACCTATGCCTCGCGCTGCATAGAAAATGAAATCCTCATGTACCTGCGCAGGAATAACAAGACCAGGATGGAGGTGTCGATTGACGAGCCGCTGAACGTGGACTGGGATGGAAATGAACTGCTCCTGTCCGATATCTTGGGCACGGACGAAGACATTATCTACCGCGATATTGAGACAGAAGTGGAAAAAAACCTTCTGCAGCATGCAGTGGAGAAATTATCAGATCGGGAGCGGACGATTGTGGAGCTGCGTTTTGGACTGAAAAATCCCAGCGGCGAGGAAATGACGCAGAAAGAGGTGGCGGATTTGCTGGGAATTTCCCAGTCTTATATTTCGCGGCTGGAAAAAAAGATAATGAAGCGGCTCAAAAAAGAGATTGTAAGGTTTGAGTGATTGCCGAAGCCTTGGGAATACGCTTTACACCAGGTAGGGCGTTTGGTATAATAAATATACAGACTTATAAACGAATGTACAGACTTACAAAGGAGATGGTGGGATGAAGCTGGAATTTTTGGGGGCTGCCCATGAGGTTACGGGAAGCTGTCACTACTTACGGATGGGGAAGGTAAATCTTCTGGTTGACTGCGGCATGGAGCAGGGTAAAGATATCTATGTGAATCAGGAGATACCGGTAAATGCGGCGGAGATTGATTATGTGCTTGTCACGCATGCGCATATCGACCATTCAGGACTGCTGCCGCTTCTGTACAGCAAAGGGTTTCGGGGGCAGATTTATGCCACAAGGCAGACAGCGGAATTGTGCAATATCATGCTGAAGGATTCTGCGCATATCCAGGAATTTGAAGCGGAATGGAAGAACCGTAAGGCACGCCGTGCAGGACGTCCGCTGGTGGAGCCTATGTACAGTATGGAAGATGCAGAAGGGGTGCTAAAATATTTTGTCCCCTGTGAATATGGGGAAAAAGTTACGCTGTGCCCGGAGATAACAATTCGATTTATCGATGCCGGCCACTTGCTCGGCTCTTCGAGTATTGAAGTGTGGGGGACGGAAGAGGATAAGCAGGTGAAGCTGGTATTTTCCGGCGATATCGGGAATGGCAACCGTCCATTGATCCGTGACCCGGAATACATAAATGAAGCAGATTATGTCATTATGGAATCCACGTATGGCGACCGTATCCATAAGCGTCCGCCAGACTATGCGCCGGAGCTTGCCGAGGTATGCCGGGAGACGTTTACACGCGGCGGCAATGTCGTGATACCGGCATTTTCCGTGGGCAGGACGCAGGAGATGCTGTTTTTCTTCAGAAGGATAAAGAAAGAGAACCTGTTGCCGGAGTTTGCAGATTTTGAGGTCTATATTGACAGCCCGCTGGCAGTGGAGGCGACCAGCATTTTTCAGAGAAACGTACACGAATGCTTTAATGAGCGGGCGCAGAAAATATTGGAGAAAGGGAAAAACCCGCTTTCTTTCCCTGGACTTAAGGTTGCGGTCACCAGCGATGAATCCAGGATGATTAATTTTATTGAGAAGCCAATAGTGATTATTTCAGCTTCAGGCATGTGCGAGGCGGGAAGAATCCGCCATCATCTTAAGCACAACCTGTGGCGGCCGGATTCTACGATTCTCTTTGTCGGCTATCAGGTGCCGGGCACATTAGGCAACCAGCTTTTAGATGGGCATAAGCAGGTGAAGCTGTTTGGCGAAGAGATTGAGGTGAGGGCGCGCATCATGAAGCTTCCGGGTATCAGTGGCCATGCGGACCAGGAGCATCTTCTGAATTGGGTGAAGGCTTTTGGCAATACGCCTAAGCGTGTGTTTGTAGTCCATGGACAGGATATAGTGTGCGATGCCTTTGCTGAGATGGTGGAAAGGGAGACCAAGATTCCGGCGGTCGGTCCTTATAGCGGGGATATTTATGACCTGGCAGAGAACGTCTGCATTGCGCGGGGCAGCCGGGAGCGGGCAACGAGAAAGAAAGAATCACGTGCAGTATCGGGTATTTTTGCAAGGCTTGTGGCGGCTGGCGAGCGTCTCCTTGCGGTTATCCGCAAATGCGAGGGACGTCCCAACAAGGAGCTCGGCAAGTTTGCTGACCAGATTAATTCCCTCTGTGACAAGTGGGACCAATAGAGAGATAATTTTTCATGTTTTTTAAGGCAGACTTTTCCAGCCTGCTGACCTGGGCCTGGGAGATGTGGATTTCTTCGGCGACTTCCATTTGGGTTTTACCCTCGAAGAAACGGAGCTTGATGATATAGTTTTCGCGTTCGTTTAACCGTTTCATGGCATCGCTTAGGGAGAGTTCCTCTACCCAGGTCTCTTCTTTGTTTTTCTTATCGCTGATTTGATCCATTACATAGAGCGTGTCGCCGCCGTCCGTGTAGACCGGGTCGTACAGGCTTATCGGGCACTGGATGGCATCCAGTGCGAAGACGATGTCTTCTTTGGAAATTTCAATCTTCTCGGCGATATCGTCAATTGTGGGTTCTCGGGACAATTCCTTTGACAGGAGTTCTTTGGCGTGGATTGCTTTGTAGGCAGTGTCGCGCAGGGAGCGGCTGACGCGGATGGAATTGTTATCACGCAGGTAGCGTCTTATTTCACCTATTATCATGGGAATGAATGTATTTTGTCGAAACAGAAAGGACTTGTATGTGAAAATAGATTGGTTTATAATGGAAGAAAGAATAATTTTTCGCTAGTGTACGAGAAAGGAGAAAAAGATGAATATATTAGTAGTCAACTGCGGAAGTTCCTCCCTGAAATATCAGGTGATTAACTCTGATACGGAGGCAGTGCTGGCAAAAGGTTTGTGTGAGAGGATTGGCCTGGACGGAAGGCTGGTATACCAGAAAGCAGGCGGTGAGAAGGAGATTACCGATGCGGATATGCCTACGCATAAGCAGGCAATCCAGATGGTATTGGATGCCCTGGTGAATCCTAAGACTGGGGCGCTGAAGAGTCTGGAGGAAATCGGGGCAGTCGGACACAGGGTTGTCCATGGCGGGGAGAAGTTTGCATCTTCCACGATTTTAAATGAGGATGTCCTCAAAGTGATTGAGGAGTGCAACGATTTAGCGCCGCTGCACAATCCGGCAAATCTTATCGGAATCCGTGCATGTCAGGAACTGATGCCGCATGTGCCCATGGTAGGAGTATTTGATACGGCATTCCATCAGACGATGCCGGAGGAAGCATACCTCTATGGAATAGATTAT
Source organism: uncultured Lachnospiraceae bacterium (assembly GCA_947565885.1). Lineage (GTDB taxonomy): Bacteria > Bacillota > Clostridia > Lachnospirales > Lachnospiraceae > Petralouisia. Next base: position 2,531 of record CANOHX010000112.1, on the reverse strand, counting down.
GATTATTATGAGAAGTATAAAGTGAGAAGATACGGTTTCCACGGCACTTCCCATAGTTATGTCTCCAAACGTGCAGCAGAACTGGTGGGCAAGCCTTATGAGGAGTTAAAGACCATAGTCTGCCATCTGGGAAACGGCGCGTCTGTCTGTGCCGTTAAGAATGGCAAATCCATTGACACTTCGATGGGACTGACGCCTTTAGAGGGTCTGATTATGGGAACAAGGTCCGGTGATATTGACCCCGGGGCTATGGAATATCTGGCGAAGAAAGAAAGCACGGATTTGGAAGGGATAATGAACATCCTGAATAAGAAATCGGGAGTCCAGGGCTTATCCCATATTTCCAGCGATTTCCGTGATTTGGAGGCGGCGGCAGATAAGAATGACCCGGCAGGGATCCGCGCGTTGAGGACATATATTTACCGTGCGGCCAAATATGTGGGCGCTTACACGGCAGCGATGAACGGCGTGGATGTTATCTGCTTTACGGCCGGCGTGGGTGAGAATGGACCCAATACGAGGAAAGGCATCTGCGATTACCTGGGTTATCTGGGCGTGAAGCTGGATGATGAGGCGAATGAAGTCCATGGGGAAGAGAGGATAATATCCACACCGGATTCCCGGGTAACAGTTATCTGCCTGCCCACCAATGAGGAGCTTGCCATCGCACGTGAGACGGTATCATTAGTTACAGCATAGATAGTTCAGATTTTGCCACATAGGAGAAAGGAGACTGGTGAATATGAAGTATATAAGAAGCAGTATTGAGGTGGAAGCAGCGCCATATGAACTGGACAAAGGAATGGAAGACGGATTTATGCCCTGGACCTCTATTGTAACCAATGGCTGGATTGCGACAGAGAAGCTGATTAAGATATCAAGAGAGGATGGGGTGGTGGTGTGTCCCTTCATCCAGAACCGGCGGGGGATGATTTTCCTGCGTGAAGGAGATTATATTATTACAGAGAATGACCATGAGCGCCATGTCTGCGGGAAAGATAAATTCCATAACCGTTATCATGAAATGTAATGTGAATGGGGCTGCCTTGGGCAGCCCCTTGTTATAGGAGCAAATTATGTCATTACAGTTAGTTTTTGGCAGTTCGGGAAGCGGCAAATCCGATTATGTGTACAAGAGGATTTTGCGGCAGTCACAAAAAGAACCGGAGCGTACCTTTTTTGTGCTGGTACCGGAGCAGTTTACCATGCAGACCCAGCGGGAACTTGTATCAAGGCAGGAGCAGCATTGCATCATGAATGTGGATGTGGTGAGTTTCAACCGTCTTGCCTATCGGATTTTTGATGAATTGGGCATGGGTAATCTGAATATTTTAGAAGAGACCGGGAAAAATCTTGTGCTGCGCCGTGTAGCGGAGGAACAGAAGGATAAATTCATAGTTATGAAAGCCAGCATGAAAAAGGCAGGATATATCAGTGAGATGAAGTCCATTATCTCGGAACTGACGCAGTACCGGATTGCTCCGAAGCAGTTAGATATATTGATTGCACAGGAGGGTCAGCCGCCGTTGTTCCGCTATAAGATACAGGATATCCAGACGATGTACCAGGGATTTGCCGATTATCTGCAAGGGAAATTTATCACGGGGGAAGAATTACTGGAAGTATTCTCACAGGTGGCGGACCAGTCTGCGCTGTTAAGAGATGCAGTCATTGTCCTGGATGGGTTTACTGGCTTTACGCCGGTGCAGTACCATCTCCTGCAGACGCTGCTTGAGATAGCAGGGGAGATCCTGGTGACTGTTACGCTGGATGAGAGGGAAGATCCTTACTGCTGCCGTGGCGTGCAGGAATTATTTTACATGAGCAAGCAGACGGTTCAGTCTTTGTCGGAGATTGCTGCCAGGAAGCATGTGCCAATCAGCGAACCAATCTGGGTGAAGCATGGCGACAGGAGCCGCTTTGCCGCCGCGCCGTCACTGCTGTGGCTGGAGCAGAACCTGTTTCGCCCGCGCCCGCAGGCCTACCAACTGCCGCAGGAAGCGAAGCAGCCGCAGGCCTGCCAACTGCCGCAGGAAGCGAAGCAGGAAGAAGCAGGAGTGCAGCAGGATATCTTTCTCTATTCGCTGCCAAGTCCCAGGCAGGAGCTGGATTTCATAGCGAGGGAAATCAGGGAACTGGTGCGCAGCGGCTACCGCTATAAGGATCTGGCCATTGTCTGTGGGGATGTGGAAATGTACGGCAATTATGCGCGGGAGGTTTTTGATACCTATGAAATCCCGCTGTTTTTGGATACGAGGAAAGATATCCTCTTTCATCCGATGACGGAATTCCTCAGGCAGTCCTTGCTTGTGCTGGAGCAGGATTTTTCCTATGAATCGCTGCTCGGCTATCTGCGCAGCGGGCTTTCGGGGGTAGCAGCAGAGGAGGCTGACCTTTTGGAGAATTATCTGCTTGCCATGAATATCCGGGGATTTCGCAAGTGGCAGCAGAAATGGGTACGGCGCGGACCAGTTAGGGAGCAGCAGGAACAGCAGGGCTTCAAAACCCTGCTCGATAAGGTGCTCGGTGGC
>CANOHX010000111.1 GCA_947565885.1 uncultured Lachnospiraceae bacterium | reverse complement strand
ATAAAGGTATTCCTCCTCACCTCTGCTGGGTATTGCCTTATACAACGGCGGCATGGCAATATAGACATGCCCTTCAAAAATCAGTTCCGGCATAAAACGGTAAAACAGCGTCAGCAGTAACGTGGAAATATGGGCGCCATCCACATCCGCATCCGCCATCACGATAATCTTATCATAACGCAGTTTGGAGATATCGAAATCATTGCCGTACCCTTCCGAAAACCCGCAGCCAAAAGCATTGATCATCGTCTTAATCTCCGCATTGGCAAGCACCTTGTCAATACTTGCTTTCTCGACATTGAGGATCTTCCCGCGGATAGGCAGGATTGCCTGGTAATTGCGGTCCCTGGCTGTCTTCGCCGAACCGCCCGCGGAATCTCCCTCCACAATGAAAATCTCGCAGACAGAAGCGTCCCTGCTCTCACAGTTGGCAAGCTTGCCGTTGGAATCAAAGGAAAACTTCTGCTTCATCAAAAGATTCGTCTTTGCTTTCTGCTCTGTCTTGCGGATTTTGGCTGCTTTCTCCGCACAGGCAATCACTTTCTTAAGATTTTCTAAGTTCTTATCAAAATAGAGCTGTATTTCTTCCCCGGTAACCTTGCTGGTAACGCGCGCAGCATCCTGGTTATCAAGCTTTGTCTTTGTCTGCCCCTCAAACCGGGGCATGGGATGTTTTATGGAAATAACAGCCGTCAGCCCATTGCGCACGTCCGCACCGGTAAAATTAGCGTCTTTTTCCTTCAAAATGCCCAGCTCCCTGGCATAGTTATTGATGACTGTGGTAAAAACTGCCTTAAATCCGGTCAGGTGCGTCCCTCCCTCGGCATTATATATATTATTGCAGAAGCCCAGAACATTCTCACGGAATTCGTTGATATACTGGAAAGCCACTTCCACTGTTATCCCTTCGCTTTCTCCCTGAAAATATACAACGTCATGCACTGCTTCCACCTTGCGGTTCAGATCCTTGACGAAGCCAACGATTCCCTCTTCCTCGTGGAATTCCATATGCTCCACGATATCCCCGCGCTTATCCTCATAAATGATGGTAAGCCTTGGATTCAGGTAGGCGGTCTCATGCAGACGGCTCTTGACGTCTTCCTCCTTAAAATGTGTCTTCTCAAAGATTTCCGGGTCCGGCAGAAAATTAATCTTCGTCCCGGTCTTACGCGTCTTCCCAATTACCGGAAGCAGTCCTTTCTCCAGTTCCACGACAGGATTTCCCCGCTCATACCTGTCATGGTGAATCTTGCCGTCCAGATACACTTCCAAATCCAGAAAGACAGATAATGCATTGACCACCGAAGAGCCTACGCCATGAAGCCCGCCGCTGGTCTTATACGCATCGTTATCAAATTTGCCCCCGGCGTGAAGTGTAGAAAACACCAGACGCGCCGCCGGCATGCCCTTTTCGTGCATGCCAACCGGTATGCCGCGCCCATTGTCCTCAACCGTGCAGGAACCGTCCTTTTCCAGGGTTACCTTGATTCTATCACAAAATCCTGCCAGATGCTCATCGACAGAGTTATCTACAATCTCATAGATTAAATGATTCAAACCTTTGCGGGACACGCTGCCAATATACATGCCCGGTCTTTTCCTCACGGCTTCCAAACCCTCCAGCACCGTAATATTGCCGGCGCCGTATCCCTGTTTCTCTGCCATTTTCTTCTCCCTTTCCTTCTATTCCTTACCCTATAATTATTAAATCTTCCCTTAATTCTTCGCAATTCTGGTAACGTCTCGCGGGATTCTCCCAAGTACATGTCCGCACAGCCTGAGCCAGTCTGCGGGGCATAAAACGTCTCAGGCTGCGTACCGAGAACTCCTCTGGCGCTGCCTTACAGGGGTCTTTGCCCGTCAAAAGTTCGTACATCGTCCTGCCCAAAGCATAAACATCCGTCCGCGCATCGACAGATTGTTCGCTGTCAAACTGTTCCGGCGCCGCATAACCTCTGGTTCCCAGTCGCAGACAGGGATTGATTTCTTCTTCCTGCAAATCCAAAACTGCGCCAAAATCTATCAGCCTGAGGTTTCCTGCCGGCTGTATCATAATATTATCCGGCTTCAGATCACAGTATACCATCGGCGGCGTATAATTATGGAGATACATGAGCATAAGGCATAAATCTTTCGCCCAGTGCACGACGTCCCCTACCGGCTGCGGACCGAGCCTGCGTAATCGCTCCGCAGCAGTTTCGCCCTCTAAGTATTCCATCACGATATAATCTGTCTTGGCCATATGTATCATATCATAAATTTGTGGAAAATAAGGATAATGCAAAGCGCGCACAATCTCCGCTTCTCTGTGCGTATGCTCATAAAGCCGGCTGTCCGGGCATTTATGGATTTCCTTTATTGCCCGGTACCGTCCGTCTGCCCTATCACGAGCAAGGTATACCTGGGCATTACCGCCCCCGCCAAGCCGCTTTTTTATCTCATAGCGCTCTGCCAGCGCCTGTCCCAATTCTAATCCCATTTACTCTGGTCATGTTCTGACTTCCTGTCACGGAGCATCAATTCCTGTACTGCCTCTCCTACAGGCTTATCGTGGAACAATACCAGATTCACCTGCTCGATAATCGGCATGGGCACCTGAAATTTCTCAGAAAGCGCCATTGCTGCCTTGGCAGAATAGATGCCCTCCACAACCATCTGCACTTCTTCTGTAGCTTCCTTCATGGTCTTCCCTTGCCCAATCAGCATACCTGCCTTACGGTTGCGGCTGTGCCTACTGGCACAGGTGACAATTAAATCCCCGATGCCGGTGAGCCCGCTGATGGTCTCAGACTTCGCCCCCATCGCCAGTGCAAGCCGCCCAATCTCCGTAATTCCCCGGGTAATCAGGGCAGCTTTCGTATTGTCCCCATATCCGAGACCGTCCGCCATTCCGGCTGCCAGGGCAATGACATTCTTCAATGCCCCTCCCAGTTCTATGCCAATCATGTCAGGGCTTGTATACACGCGGAACACATCGTTCATAAACACATTCTGCACGTACTCTGCATCTTCCCTGGTCTTTGCCCCAGCCACACAGGTGGTCGGAAGCTGCCGCCCCACTTCTTCGGCATGGCTTGGACCTGATAACACGGCAACTCTCGCCTGTGGAATCTCTTCTTCCACAATATCGCTCAAAACCATCAAGGTCTTTTCCTCAATTCCTTTTGCCACATTGACAATCAGCTGCCCCTCCTCTACAAAGGGCTGCATACTCTTCGCCGTACCCCTGGTGAACACGGAAGGCACTGCCAGCACCAGCAGGTCCCGCCCCTCTATGGCAGCTTCAAGATCCGTAGTGAACTGTATGGATTCAGCTAATGTTACACCCGGAAGCTTCGTCACATGCTCCCGTTTTTCTTCAAGCATCCTGATTTCTTCTTCTATGACAGACCAGATGGTCACCTGATGTCCGTTATGCGAAAGCACCGTTGCCAGGGCCGTCCCCCAGCTTCCGGCGCCGATAATACTTACCTTAGCCATATTTATTTCCTCATTTCTTTTCCAGGCTTCCCGACTTGCTGAAAGAAAATTTATTCTCTGTCCCACTAAGAAGCCGCTTGATATTCGCCTTGTGGCGCCAAATTCCCATCACCGCAAAGATTCCGCCCACTATGTATGCCTCAGTCATAAATTCCTGGTTTATCCTCAGATAACCCAGCTGACCGAATGCCACAAGCTGCACGAAAAAACAAACCATCACCAGAATGGAGCCCAAGGACACATATCTGGTGACAGCAACCACCACAATAAACAACAGGAGGCATAAAACGGCCATCGGCGGATAAAACGCAAGGATAAATCCCGCTGTGCAGGCAATACCCTTACCTCCCTTAAACTTGAGGTAGGCAGGGAAATTATGCCCCAAGACAGCCCCCAGCCCGGCATACATCTCCAAAAGCATGACCAGTCCAGGGTATTCCCGGTGAAACAGCAGCCAGGCAATGAGCATCGCCAGCATCGCCTTGCCCAAATCCCCAAAAAAAGTAATCAGGCCTGCTTTCAAACCAAGCGTACGCAAGGTATTCGTCGCCCCCGCATTCCCGCTGCCGTGCTGGCGTATATCCACATGGTGCAGTTTCCCATAGATATACCCTGTCTGAAACATTCCCAGACAATAACCGATTACGATACAGACTGCCCGTGCCAGAATCATATTCATGCCTACTCTCCTCTCCTCTCCCGAATAATAAATTTCAAAGACGTTCCCTGAAAACCAAAAGCATTCCTGATACAGTTTTCCAGATACCGGGTATAGGAAAAATGCATCAGTTTCTTATCATTTACAAAAATCACAAATGTCGGCGGCTTGACCGCAACCTGTGTTATATAGTACAGTTTGAGACGTTTTCCTTTATCGGAAGGCGGCTGCTGCATTGCCACCGCTTCTGACATGATTTCATTCAGCACGCCCGTGGCAATGCGCATGGAATTATTTTCCAGCACCACGTCAATCATATCAAAGAGCTTTTTCGTCCTCTGCCCGGTCTTTGCTGAGATAAACAGAATCTCTGCATAGGGCATGAAACTTAAAACCTCACGGATTCTCTGCGTATGTTTATAAATGGTCTTGTCATTCTTCTCAATAGCATCCCATTTATTCACGGCAATGATAATGCCTTTCCCGCGCTCATGGGCAATGCCGGCTATCTTGGCATCCTGCTCCGTTACGCCCTCTGTGGCATCAATCATGACTACTACCACATCTGCCCGCTCCACAGCCGTCACCGCACGGATAATGCTGAACCGTTCCAATTCCTCTTTAATCTTGTTCTTGCGGCGGAGTCCTGCCGTGTCTATGAACACATATTCCCGGTCCTCATAGACAATATCCGTATCTATGGCATCCCTGGTCGTGCCTGCTATATCTGAAACAATGACACGCTCCTCGCCCAGCAGATGATTAATCAGCGAAGATTTCCCTACGTTCGGTTTCCCTACTATGGCAACCTTGGTCCTGTCATCCTCCATTTCCTCACTGGTTCCTTCTGGGAAATGCTTTATCAGTTCATCCAGCATGTCGCCAATGCCCAGCCTGGATGCTGCGGAAATCGGCACTGGATCCCCAATGCCCAAATTATAGAACTCATATACATCCGGCATAAACTTCTCAAAACTGTCAACCTTATTGACAACCAGCACCACCGGCTTGTGTGAACGGCGAAGCATATCGGCGACTTTGGAATCTGCATCCACAAGCCCTTGCCTGACATCCGTTATAAATATAATGACATCTGCCGTATCTATGGCAATCTGCGCCTGTTCCCGCATCTGGGAAAGAATGACATCACTGCTGTCCGGCTCAATTCCTCCCGTATCAATCAAGGTAAACGCCCGGTCCAGCCAGTTTACATCTGCATAAATCCTATCCCTTGTCACGCCTGGCGTATCCTGCACAATCGAAATGCGCTCCCCCGCCAGCACATTAAACAATGTGGACTTCCCCACGTTGGGACGCCCTACAACTGCAACTACCGGTTTACTCATTCTATTCTCCTTATTCCATGACTTTTAACCATCCAACAGACAGGAAACAAAATCCTGTCCGCTTGATTTTACAATATCTACTTTTACTTGTAAAGCATTTTCCACCTGCGCAAGCGTTATATCATCAAGAAAGACTTCCTCCCCGCTGCGCAAAAGGTTACATGGAAGCAGCAGCCTACTTCCCAAATCCTTTCCTTCCAACTGCCCTATGACATCCTGCCCAGTCAGAAGTCCGGAAACGGTAATTTGCTCGCCAAAATAATGATTTACAATGGGAATCACCTCTATCTCAATCTGGGGAAACACCTCACAAAAGCTATCTGCCAGTTCCCGTATCGTCGGCGCTGCCAAAAGGCCCGTGGCGATTGTCAAGCGGCAGTTTTCCGCTGCACCCGCTTCTTTTGCTTCTGCCAGGGCTTCTGCAAACTCTGTCCGCAATAGGCGCAGCATGCCCACACCATTTTCCAGCTGGAGATAACCGTCATAGCTGTCTTCTTTTGGCAGTTCCTCCTCAGCCAGCAAATACCATTCATCGCTGGCATGGATAAAATGCAGCCCACATCTATGCATACAAATCTCCTGGAAATGATGAATCACCTTAAGGACCTGTCTGGCATCTTCCTTCGTAAACGGCTCCAACGGAAACAGACCCTCGCGGAAACGGCTCAGCCCTACGGGAACGACAGACACGCTCTCCATCACCGGCATGTATTTCATCAAATCCGCAATGCTGCGCTCCAACTCCCTGCCGTCATTAATCCCCTTGCAGAGGACAATCTGTCCATTCATGGAAATTCCAGCCTCATAGAGCCTGTCTATCTGAGATAACGCCTCCCCCGCAAAACGGTTGTTCAGCATCCGGCAACGCAGTTCTGGGTTGGTCGTCTGTACAGAGATATTGATGGGAGCCAGCTTATATGCAATAATCCGCTCCAGGTCATGTTCTTTCATATTCGTGAGGGTTACATAATTACCCTGCAGGAAAGAAAGCCTGGAATCATCATCCTTAAAATACAAGGTATCCCGCATCCCCGGCGGCATCTGGTCAATAAAACAAAAAATACATTTGTTATGGCAGGACTTATAATCATCCATCAAGCCATTCTCAAACTCAATTCCCAGGTCATCTTCGTATTCTTTCTCAATATCTAATTCCCATTCTTCCCCATTAGCCTTGCGGACGACTACGGTCAGATACTCTTCATTCGTATAATAATGGTAATCAAAGACATCCTCTATCTCATTGCCATTCACTGTCAGCAGTACGTCACCAGGTTCCAAACCTAATTCCTCTGCGATACTCCCTGGTAAAATCCGGTCTATCACATGTACCTTTTCCACGTCCTGTTACTCTTCACTTTCCTCGTCCACGACTCCCGCCACAGCTCCTGCCACAGACGCTACCACTGCAATAATCACTGCTACTAAAACTACTCCGCCAATTATAAATACTAACATACGCTTCCTCGCATTCTTTTACATTTTTGCCTTTATCATAGCATATTATGGAATATATGTAAACAACCACTTGTAAGCTTTGCGAACAAGTGGTTGCTTTGATACATTGTACTATTTGAAGGCATTCGAAAACCCATTGGTTATTTCTTGCGCTGGGCTTCGCGCTCACTGATATAATTCTCCAGGACTTTTACCGTTCCGGAAACGCCAAGCGGGCTGCTGTTGATACAGATATCATAGAATCTGGAATCGCCCCACTTATGCTCAGAATGCCTGTTATGGTAACGCTTGCGTTTGAAATCATGCCGCTCCATCTTCTTTAAGGCTTCCTCCCTGCTTAGCTGATATTTCTCCATAACGCGTTTTACTTTGCATTCCTTATTTCCGTTGACAAAGATGGATATCATTCCTTCCACATCCTGCAGCACAGTCTCAGAACAACGCCCCACGATAACAAAAGATTCACCGCTTTCTGCTTTCTCTTTGATAAAATCAAACTGGGTCTCTGCCAGGATTTCCTCCATAGAATTGGAATATTTGCCAACCCTTCTTGACAAGATGCGGTTCCTTGGCTTTTCATCGTATTTCTCAAGCACTTCAATGTTGACATCCATCTGCGTCGCAATCTCATCAAGCATACTTCTGTCATAAAACTTAAGGTCCAAATCCTTGGCAATTTTCTCTGCAATTTCATGTCCCGCACTGCCGAATTCACGGCTTAATGTAATAATTAATTGTTCGCTCACACTATTCCTCCTCTCTCAGACATTTCTATCTGAATGATATTTCAACCTATCGCATATCATGCATGCCAGACTGCCAGTTAACAATAGCGTGCAAAAATAAACAACATAGATACCGTGATTACAATCAATGTCGCCGGCACTGCCGCTTTACAGTATTTTCCCCAGCCAATGACATAGCCGTTCTTTGCGGCAACTGATGTCCCTACTACGTTGGCAGAAGCGCCGATTGGGGTTGCGCTTCCTCCGATATCCGTACCCATGGAAAGCGCCCAGGTAAGTGTGGAAAGATCCACGCCCTGTGCAGCGGAAAGGCTCTTAATGACCGGAACCATGGTAGCTGCAAATGGTATGTTATCGACAAGCGCACTTGCCACTGCGGATATCCAGAGGATAATCGCTACCATTATGTACAGGTTATCTCCGCTCACCTTGCCAATAAATCCGGCAATCATTTCCAGTATGTTAGTCTGCTCCAGTCCGCCGACTACCATAAAGAGACCAATGAAGAACAGGAGCGTCTTATAGTCAACTTTCTTCAACAGCTCCACTGCATATTTCCAGGATGTCAGTAAGGTGACAATCGCAATTGACGTCCCGATAAACGCCACTGTAAGCCCGGTATATTCATGTGTCACCAGAAGGATGACCGCACATGCAAATATCACGCTGCTGATTGCAAATTCACGCTTATCCAAAATAGCTTCCCGCGGAGTTGGCATAGTGGAAATATCAATCTTCTCGCCATCTTTCGTCTTTAAATCCTTGTGGAATACCAACAGGAAATAGAAAACGATGATAACCAGGCTGATTCCAGCCATAACGCCCGTATTCGTGATAAAGTCACCAAAAGAATATCCCAATGACGTACCAATGATAATGTTTGGCGGGTCTCCGCACATCGTAGCCGAACCGCCAAGGTTCGCGCAGAAAATTTCTGACAGTACCATCGGTATCGGGTTAAATTTCAACAATTTAGCAAGTTCTATGGTGACTGCCACAAGGAACAGGATTACAGTGATACTATCAATAAACATTGCAAGACCTGCCGACATAATCATAAATGCAACAAACAATGGAATCGGCTTGTAATTGACAGCCTTTGCCAGCAGCATGCACAGCCAGCGGAAAAATCCGGCTTTCGCCATGCCTTCCACCATAATCATCATGCCGGCAATAAATATAATGGTTGCCCAGTTAATTCCTGCTGTGCTCTCACCTTCGCTTCCCGTAACATACCAAAACCTTAATGTAAATATGCACCGCAGATTCAATGTCTCATAGATTGCATGAGTATCTCTCATGATTATGCCAAACACACCCACAACTGTCAAAAATCCGCATCCTAATGTGACATAATGTCTCTCAATTTTGTCTAAAACAATCAAAACAAACATAACAACAAATATTGTTACTGCTAAAATCTGTGCCGCTGTCAAGCGAATCATCTCCTAACATAATTTTTCATTTTTTCTATCGTATCTGCTGCTGCAGTAATTTTGATTCATATGCGATTAAAGTATAAAAAGCCTTAATCTTGTATATGAAACGGCAGCCAAAAATCCAAATATACTGGCTGCAGTATCTGCCGTAAACTGGCTGCAGCCATGTCCTTGTAGATATTCGCAATATGAACAAGTCTTTTACAAGCCAAAAGTCCCAAAAACCTACATCATCACTAAGGCTTTCAGGACTGCTAAACAGGGGAAGAGGGATTCGAACCCCCGTGAACGGTTTTGGAGACCGCAATACTGCCGCTGTATGATTCCCCTATACATTTATAACAATATTCCACGCATTATAATAATATGATATACGTGGAAAATAATTTTATTCATATTTCCTGCGCCCTCAAAAACCCATACAGACAGACACCGGACCCTCCGCCAAGCACTCCAGGTCA
>CANOHX010000110.1 GCA_947565885.1 uncultured Lachnospiraceae bacterium | reverse complement strand
TGGCTGTTTCAGTTGTCTTGGGTCTTATCATTGCCGTAGTGGATGTGTTCATTAAGTACGGCGTAGACGCCCTGGTAAATTTATAGGAGGCGTAGGTGATTTATGGCAGAGGCAAACTGGTATGTAGTTCATACCTATTCCGGTTATGAAAAGAAGGTTAAGGAGAACATTGAAAAGACCATCGAAAACCGCCATCTGGAAGACCAGATTTTGGAAGTGCGGGTGCCGATGCAGAGCGTTGTGGAAATGAAAAACGGTGTAAGGAAAACCGTTGAGAAGAAAATGTTTCCAGGCTATGTCCTCATTAACATGGTTATGAATGATGATATATGGTATGTGGTTAGAAATACCAGAGGTGTTACCGGGTTTGTAGGTCCGGGTTCCAAACCTGTACCACTCACTGAAGCTGAAATGAGACCATTGGGTATTCAGGTTGACAATGTGGTTGTCGATTTTGCAGAAGGGGATTCTATCCGGGTAATCGGAGGTGTATGGAAAGATACGGTCGGGATTATCCAGTCGATGAACCATGGCAAACAGATGGTGACTATCAACGTTGACTTGTTCGGTCGTGAAACACCGGTAGAAATAAGTTTCACAGATATTAGAAGGTTATAAGATGCATTTGTCACAGGATTTCAGAGAAACACCTGGACGAGAACTATTTAAGGAGGATTTTCCAAATGGCAAAGAAAGTAGAAGGATATATTAAATTACAGATTCCTGCCGGGAAGGCTACACCGGCACCACCAGTTGGACCTGCGCTTGGACAGCATGGTGTGAATATTGTCGAGTTTACCAAGCAGTTCAATGCAAAGACAGCTGACCAGGGAGATTTAATTATCCCGGTAGTAATTACCGTATATGCGGACAGAAGCTTCAGCTTCATTACAAAGACCCCGCCTGCAGCAGTATTGATTAAGAAAGCCTGCAACATCAAATCCGGTTCTGGCGTACCGAACAAGACGAAAGTAGCTACGATTTCCAAGGCAAAGCTTCAGGAAATCGCAGAACTGAAAATGAAAGATTTAAATGCTGGTTCTTTAGAAGCAGCAATGAGCATGATAGCAGGAACAGCAAGAAGCATGGGTGTTGAAGTCGGAGAATAGGCATCCGGCGTTTACTGAAACCGTGGGAGGGACAACTCCCGATATTACCACTAGGAGGTTATTAGAATGAAACGAGGAAAGAAATATGTAGAGGCTGCAAAAGCAATCGACAGAACAATGCAGTATGATACAGAAGAAGCAATCAGCTTGGCAAAGAAAGCTGCAGTTGCTAAATTTGATGAGACAATCGAAGCTCATATCAGAACCGGTTGTGATGGACGTCATGCAGACCAGCAGATCCGTGGAGCCGTAGTATTACCGCACGGAACAGGTAAGACTGTCCGCGTTCTGGTTTTTGCAAAGGGTGACAAGGTAGACGAGGCAATGGCAGCAGGTGCTGACCATGTTGGCGGAGAAGAGCTGATACCGAAGATTCAGAATGATGGATGGCTGGATTTTGACGTGGTAGTGGCTACTCCTGACATGATGGGAGTTGTCGGACGTCTGGGTCGCGTACTTGGTCCGAAAGGCTTGATGCCAAACCCCAAAGCAGGAACAGTAACGATGGATGTTACCAAGGCTGTAAATGATATCAAGGCTGGTAAGATTGAGTACAGATTAGATAAGACTAATATTATCCATGTGCCAATTGGAAAAGCATCTTTTACAGAACAACAATTAGCGGACAACTTCCAGACCCTTATGGATGCCATCATCAAGGCAAGGCCTTCCGCATTGAAGGGGCAGTATTTAAGAAGCGTAACCCTGGCTTCCACTATGGGGCCTGGCGTGAAAGTTAACACTGCCAAACTTGTCTAAAATGGATGTTGACATCTGAAATATACAATGTTATACTATACAAGAATTTTGCCGAAGACAGCAGGTGCCGTAAGGCGTAACGTTTGGCCTGCCGAGGGAATTTGCCGGACATTAGTCTGGTGATTAAGCGAGGTTTTCCAATCCTCCTTGTCCCTTGGGCAAGGAGGATTTTTTATCTTATAGGAAAGACCGTTTTGCATTAACGTGTGAAAGTGCAGATTTTCCTAATAAGATAAAAATAGTATGCGCACTCGTGCAAGAGGAAAATGTCACTGCGTGACAGCACTCGGCGCGATAAAGCAGCCAAGTCCCTTATGAATGAGGGATTTAGGGAGTTGAAGCGGACTTGTCCGCTTTATTCCAATCAATAAAAGAAAAATAAGGAGGTGCACAATTCGTGGCAAAAGTAGAGTTAAAGCAGCCTATTGTACAGGAAATTTCTGAAAATATCAAAGATGCACAATGCGTTGTGTTGGTAGATTACTGTGGATTGACTGTAGAAGAAGATACGCAGCTGCGTAAGCAGTTAAGGGAAGCTGGCGTTACTTATAAAGTATACAAGAATACCTTGATGAATTTTGCATTCAAGGGAACAGACTTTGAGAGCATGTCTTCTTTACTGGAAGGTCCCAATGCAATTGCAATTTCCAAAGATGATGCGACTGCTCCGGCAAGAATCCTTGCAAAATTTGCAAAGGGTGCAGATAAGTTGGAGTTAAAAGCAGGAGTTGTAGAAGGAACTTTCTATGATGCAGATGGCATTAAGGCAATTGCAGCCGTTCCGTCCAGAGAGGAATTGCTTTCCAAATTCCTTGGAAGCATCCAGTCTCCGATTACCAACCTGGCACGTGTTCTTAACCAGATTGCTGAACAGGGCGGTGGAGAGGCAGCGGCAGAAGCTGCACCGGCAGCGGAGGAAGCTCCGGCAGCTGAATAGACCGATAGCAACTAGCGATTGGTGAGCCAAAGATGTATAAAAAATAATAATAACAAAACGGAGGTAAATATAATGGCAAAGTTAACAACTGAAGAATTTATTGAAGCGATTAAAGAGTTAAGCGTATTAGAATTAAATGAGTTAGTAAAAGCTTGTGAAGAGGAATTTGGCGTATCTGCAGCAGCAGGCGTTGTAGTAGCAGCAGCAGGCGGCGATGCAGCAGGCGCAGCAGAAGAGAAGAGCGAGTTCGATGTTGAACTTACAGAAGTTGGACC
Organism: uncultured Lachnospiraceae bacterium; assembly: GCA_947565885.1. Lineage (GTDB taxonomy): Bacteria > Bacillota > Clostridia > Lachnospirales > Lachnospiraceae > Petralouisia. The sequence goes on along the minus strand of CANOHX010000110.1, from coordinate 6,533 downwards.
AAACAAGGTTAAGGTTATCAAAGTTGTCCGTGAAGTAACTGGCTTAGGCTTGAAAGAAGCTAAGGAAGTAGTTGACGGAGCGCCTAAGGTTGTTAAAGAAGGCGCTGAAAAGGCAGAGGCAGAAGACATTAAGGCTAAATTAGAAGCAGAAGGCGCAAAGGTAACATTGAAATAATCATCGCGATTCAGCGGATTGAGAATAAGAAAACAGGGAGGTAGTTTCATACTTGCATGAGAGACTGTCTCCCTGTTTTATTAGATGAAAAAAGGATGATTGTAAAGATGAGGGAATTAACACATTTGGAACAATTGGAGGCAGAAGCGATCTATATTATGCGTGAGGTTGCCGCAGAATGTGAGAAGCCGGTTATGCTTTACTCTATTGGAAAAGATAGTTCGGTTATGTTGCATCTTGCTTTAAAAGCTTTTTATCCGGAGAAACCGCCGTTTCCATTTCTTCATATAGATACAACCTGGAAATTTAAGGAAATGATTGAATTTCGGGATAGGATAACTGAAAAATTAGGAATAGAAATGCTGGTATATACGAATGAGGATGGTATAAAAGAAGGGATAAACCCATTTGATCATGGTTCTGCTTATACCGATATTATGAAAACGCAGGCATTGAGGCAGGCACTGGATAAGTATGGATTTACGGCAGCTTTTGGCGGCGGACGGCGGGATGAAGAAAAATCCCGGGCAAAAGAAAGAATTTTCTCTTTCCGTAATGCGCAGCATACCTGGGACCCGAAAAATCAGAGACCGGAAATGTGGAAGCTTTATAATACTAAGATTCATAAAGGGGAGTCTATTCGAATATTTCCACTATCAAATTGGACGGAGAAAGATATCTGGCAGTATATTCGACAGGAGAATATAGAAATCGTTCCTTTATATTATGCTATGGAAAGGCCGGTAGTGTATAGAGACGGAAATATTATTATGGTGGATGATACAAGAATGCACTTAGAACCAGGAGAGCAGGTTGAGTGGAAGAAAGTGCGTTTTAGAACATTAGGATGTTATCCGTTGACTGGAGGTATAGAATCTGAGGCGGATACGCTGGATGCGATTATTGAAGAAACATTGCAGGCAGTCACTTCGGAGCGGACCAGCAGGGTAATAGATCATGAGGAAGCGGGAAGTATGGAGAGACGGAAGAAAGAAGGGTATTTCTGATATGAAAGGTTTATTAAAATTTATAACCTGCGGCAGTGTGGATGATGGTAAATCTACGTTAATAGGACATATGCTTTACGATGCAAAATTAATTTTTACAGATCAGGAAAAAGCACTGGAACTAGACAGTAGGATTGGAAGGCGTGGAGGGAAGGTGGATTATTCCCTTCTGCTGGATGGACTGCTGGATGAGCGGGAGCAGGGGATTACCATTGATGTAGCATACAGGTATTTTACGACTGAGAAAAGAAGTTTTATTGTTGCGGATACGCCTGGGCATGAGGAGTATACAAGGAACATGGCGGTAGGAGCTTCTTTTTCCGATGCAGCGGTAATTCTGATTGACGCATCTCAGGGAATGAGGATCCAGACAAGGAGGCATATCAGAATATGTTCGCTCATGGGAATCAAGCATTTCATCTTTGCTGTCAATAAGATGGATTTGGTGCATTATGACAAAGGCATTTATGACAGGATTGCCAGGGAAGTAAAGAAGTTCATAAGTGAATTTGAAACAGATAGTATGCGGATGATACCTGTCTCTGCTACAGAGGGGGACAATATTACCAGCTATTCTATGGAAATGCCCTGGTATCAGGGAGAGACTTTATTGGAACGTCTTGAAAACATAGAACTTGTCAGGTCTTCTGTACAGGAAGAATTTGTCATGGCAGTACAGCGGGTTAGCAGACCTAATTATGATTTTCGTGGATTCCAGGGTCAAATAAGCATGGGAGAAGTATCCATCGGTGATGAGATTACTGTGTTGCCCAGTGGCGAACAGGCGAAAGTGGCGGGAATATATATAGCTGATAAAAAGACGGATACCGCCCAGGTGGGGCAGGCGGTGACGCTCCAGATTGATAGAGAGATTGATATTTCCAGAGGCTGCGTTATTAGCAAGGATATAGAACTGAAAGCTGCGGATATGTTTACAGTGGAACTTCTGTGGATGGACGACGAAATATTGATACCAAACAGAAATTATTGGATAAAATTGGGGACAAAGACGTTGTCGGCATCTGTTATAAATATTAAATACAAGATAGATGTAAATAGTGGGGAACATCTGCCTGCGGAGAAAATCTTTAAAAATGAATTGGGCGTCTGCGATATCGTGCTCTCGGAAAAATGTGTGGTTGATACGTTTGAAAGGAATAAGGATTTGGGAAGTTTTATTTTTATCAATCGTATTACGAATATGACTTCGGCTTGCGGTGTTGTCATGCATACCTTGCGCCGCTCACATAATCTGGTATGGCAGGAGAGTGACATAACAAGGGAAATCCGGTCGAAGCAGAAAAACCAGCAACCGAGGACGATATGGTTTACTGGTTTGTCTGGGTCTGGAAAATCTGCGCTTGCCAATGCACTGGAAAAAAGATTGGTGGCGATGGGAAAACATACGATGATTTTGGACGGTGATAATATACGCATGGGGCTAAATAGGAATCTGGGATTTACGGAAGAGGACAGGGTGGAAAATGTCAGAAGAATTGCAGAGGTTTCTAAACTTATGAATGATGCTGGGTTGATTGTGATGACAGCCTTTATTTCTCCTTATAAAAAGGACAGGGAAAGCGCACGTGAGATTATAGGTCAGGAATTTTTTGAAATATATGTCAGTACTCCGCTTGCGGAATGTGAGCGGAGGGATGTCAAAGGGCTGTATAGAAAGGCAAGAGAGGGAGAGCTCCCTAATTTCACAGGAATAAGCAGCCCTTATGAAGCACCGGAGCACCCGGATATGACAATCAATACGGAAAAGCTGTCTGTGGAAGAAGCAGTGGATCTGATTATAGAAAAATTGTCGGCTAAATAGGATAGCAGCTATCTCTTTCTATAATCCTGCAGGGGAATTCAACCCTGAGGTATTCACGGTGGCCGTGTCTGATTCGGTCCAATAAAATGGTAACAGCCATTTTCCCCATATCCTCTTTCGGAATATTCACTGTAGTGAGGAGTGGGGAGCAGGTTTGTGCGCGGGCTATATTATCGATGGAAATGATGGATATTTTGGGGGATTTTGCAGCATTATGGGAAGGCTGTTTGGATAACGATTCCAATGCTCCTAGTGCAGAAATATCATTTGCACAAAGCACAGAAGTGATATCCTGCTTTAATAGTCTGCGCATGGCTTGGCAGCCGCTTTTGTAAGTCTGGTCAGTGGAGACGATGTAGTTATAATTCATGGGGATGTTGTGCCGGATTAAAGTTTCGCAATAACCGATATAGCGGGATTCCAAAGAACAATCGCCGATATAGCCAATTTTTTGGTGTCCAAGGGAAAGAAGATATTCCATTGCTTTTATAGCGGCTGTTTTGCCGCTGCAGATAATTTCGTCCATTTTATAGTCGGTTGGATTCCGGTCTATGCTCACGATATTAGACGTGATTTTTTTAATATGGCTAAAATGGTTTTCAGAGGAACGCCCGAGGAGAATTATCCCATCAGCGTCCTTTAAAGCTGAAAAGTCGGCTTGCTGGCTATTAACAACAGAGTGGAGGATGCAGGAGTGTGAAAATAGACATTCTTCAACGCTTTGAAACAGTTCATAAAAAAAAGGGTCGTCGTCAAGCGTGGCAAAACGAGCCAGGATAACAGCTATTTTATAATTGGGTTTTGCTTCGCATTTTTTATTTCTCAAGTTACGTGCATTTGGGTTAGGAACATAATTCAAAGCGCGCGCCGTCGCCCAGATTTTTTCTTTTACTTCAGGAGAAGCACAGGTTGAAACAGTATTGTTAAGTGTCCGTGAAACGGTTGAAGGGGAAACGCCAACCAACTCTGCAATTTTCTTTAATGACATAGTATTCTCCTTTTAAAGACAAACGTTTGCTTAAAAAAGCCTTGATATATATGTATTTTGATTTATTATAATACATATGGTTCTTTAAAATTATACTAGTATATTTAAGGAAATACAAGAAAAAGATAGTGAATATGTGTGATTTTCAGGAGGGATTACTATGAAATGGATTAAAGCAAACGTTTGCTTAAAAATAGTTGTTGCAGTTTTGATGATGGGGATACTGGCAGGCTGCGGTAAAGAGGGGGATTCTGCCAAAGGCGACAGTGGCACAATAGAAATTCTCAATGTATCCTATGATCCAACGAGAGAATTTTATGCCAAATATAACGAGCTCTTTGCCGGACATTGGAAAGAACAGAGCGGACAGGATGTGAACGTTACCCAGTCGCATGGGGGTTCCGGTTCTCAGGCTCGTTCTGTGATAGAAGGAAACGAAGCCGATGTGGTTACATTGGCACTGGCGCATGATATTACGGCGATTGAGGAAGCTGGATTGATTGACAGCGGCTGGATGCAGGAATTTGATGATAACAGCGCCCCATATACATCTGTGATTGTTTTTCTGGTGCGCAAGGGAAATGAAAAGAATATTCTGGACTGGGACGATCTGGTGAAAGACGGGGTAGAGGTGATTACGCCAAATCCAAAAACCTCCGGGGGAGCCTGCTGGAATTTTCTTGCCGCCTGGGCATATTGGCAGGAGAAAGATGGCAATGATAAAGAAACCACCAGAGAGCATATGAAACAACTTTATCATAATGTACTGGTTTTGGATTCAGGAGCCAGAGGAGCGACCAATACCTTTGTGGGAAACGAACAGGGGGATGTATTGATTGCCTGGGAAAATGAGGCTTACTTATCAATGAAGGAACATCCCGATGAGTATGAGATTGTTACACCCAGCGTCAGCATTTTAGCCCAGCCATCTGTGGCGGTGGTTGACAGGAATGCAGAGGAACATAAGACGGTGGAAGCTGCCAGGGCTTATCTTGAATACCTCTATAGCGAGGAAGCACAGAGGCTGGCAGGAGAAAACTATTACCGTCCCATAGATGAAACGATTCTTAACGAATTTTCTGACCAGTTTAACCTGGATATGAATCTTGTAACCATTGATGATTTTGGCGGATGGGACAAAGCGTACAGTGATTTTTTTGATGATGGGGCTGTTTTCGACCAGATATATGCTGAGTGATGCCCAGATAAGAGGAGTGGTATGGAAGGTCAGATTGTAAAAGTAAAAAATAAACGAGGTGTTCGTGTAATTCCAGGCTTTGGGCTTTCTATGGGTGTCACAATAACAATGCTGGGTATGTTTGTGTTGATTCCCCTTGCGTCTGTGTTTGTCAGCGCAGGGAGACTGGGGTTCGGGGAATTTGTGGATGTTGTCACTTCACGTCAGGTTGTTTCCGGTTACATTGTCAGTTTTTCCTGTGCATTTCTGGCTGCAGTGGTTAATGCCGTGTTTGGTCTGCTGCTTGCATGGGTTCTGGTCCGTTATGATTTTCCGGGCAAACGGTTTATGGATGGAGTGATTGAGCTGCCGTTTGCCCTTCCTACGGCGGTGGCAGGTATTTCCCTTACATACCTGTACTCGGACAAGGGATGGATTGGGGCAGTGTTTGACAAGGTGGGGATTAAAATTGCCTATACACGGGCAGGTATCGTGATAGCGATGGTATTTGTGGGAATTCCCTTTGTAGTCAGAACGGTGCAGCCGGTATTGGAGAAGCTGGACAGGCAGTATGAAGAAGCAGCACTCATGCTCGGAGCTGACAGGATATATATATTTCGGCGTGTCATACTGCCGGAATTGTTTCCGGCACTGCTCGCGGGCTTTGGCCTGGCGTTTGCAAGAGGGCTTGGAGAGTATGGGAGTGTGGTCTTTATTGCCGGAAATATTCCTTATGAGACGCAGATTGCGCCACTTTTGATTATGGCTAAGCTGGAACAATATAAATATGCGGATGCCACGGCGATTGCACTGGTATTGCTGATAATTTCTTTTATGCTCATGCTGCTTATCAATTCCGTGCAGATTTATATGCAGAGGTTCTGCAAGGAATGACAGAGCGTATAAGGATTGCGAAAAGGGAAACAGGAGATACATGGGGAAGTTTCATAAAAGGAGGCAGTATGTCAAAGAGGCAGGGAAAAGGATATGAGCGGGATATAGTGGGAGACGGCGTCCATTCCATACAGAAAGTAATAGGGCCGCATCAGGAGAATTCTAACCGCATTGTAAAGTATGCTATGATAGGGACTGGTGCTATATTTTTATTCATTATGCTGGTTATGCCCCTGGCGGTGGTGCTGGTAAATGCACTGAGTGATGGGTGGGCGGCATATCAGGCGGCTGTGACGGATTCTTATACCATTAAGGCACTGCAGCTAACGCTGCTGGCGACAGTGTCTGCAGTTGCGGTAAATACGGTGTTTGGTCTGTTTGCCTCGTACCTGCTGTCCAAATTTTACTTCAGGGGGAGGCAGTTCTTGGCGGCACTGATAGACATTCCGTTTTCGATTTCTCCCGTCATA
>CANOHX010000109.1 GCA_947565885.1 uncultured Lachnospiraceae bacterium | reverse complement strand
TTTTTAAATTTGTAATCTACATTAATATTATAGAGACTTTAGGAGGCAGATATATGATAAAATTACACGATGGCGGCGCATACCTGGTAAATGGGCAGACCTTGATACCGGATGACGGACAGGCAGCTGCCGCAGTCAAGGCAGAGACCGGTATGGAAATAACCAGGGAGGAAGCAGCGCGAAATACCATCGCTTATAACATCCTCTCTGAACATAATACGTCCGGCAATATGGAGAAGCTTAAGATTAAGTTTGATAAACTGACTTCTCATGATATCACTTTTGTGGGGATTATTCAGACTGCAAGAGCTTCGGGGCTGGAGAAATTTCCAGTTCCTTATGTGCTTACTAATTGCCATAACTCTCTCTGTGCGGTAGGCGGTACGATCAATGAGGATGACCATATGTTTGGCCTTACTTGCGCCAAGAAATATGGAGGAGTCTATGTACCTCCGCATCAGGCAGTCATCCATCAGTATGCCAGGGAAATGCTTGCGGGCGGCGGCAAGATGATTCTCGGCTCAGATTCCCATACACGCTATGGCGCATTGGGCACGATGGCAATGGGTGAGGGAGGACCGGAGCTGGTTAAGCAGTTGCTGAACAAGACATATGACATCAATATGCCTAAGGTGGTCGGCGTATATATGACCGGTAAGCCGGAAAAGGGCGTGGGACCACAGGACGTGGCGCTTGCGATTATCGGTGCTGTATTTGCCAATGGCTATGTAAACAATAAAGTGATGGAATTCGTTGGACCTGGAATTTCTAATTTAAGTGCGGATTTCCGAATCGGCATTGACGTCATGACGACCGAAACCACCTGCCTGTCTTCCATCTGGCGGACAGACGACACAATACGTGAATTCTATGACATTCATAAGAGAAAAGAAGACTACAAGGAACTGAATCCGGGACAGGCAGCATATTATGACGGTATGATAGAAGTAGACTTAAGCAAAGTAAAACCGATGATTGCCATGCCATTCCATCCCAGCAATACTTATACGATTGAGGAACTGAATGCAAACCTTATGGATATTCTGGATGACTGCGAGAAAAAAGCGCAGGTGAGCCTGGATGGAGCTGTAGACTTTACGTTGAAAGATAAAGTAAGGAACGGCAGGCTTTATGTAGACCAGGGAATTATTGCCGGCTGTGCGGGCGGCGGATATGAGAATATCTGCGCGGCGGCGGACATCATGGAGGGTGCGAGCATAGGTTCCGGCGAGTTTACGCTGAGCGTGTATCCGGCAAGCATGCCGATTTATATGGAACTGCTCCGAAGCGGTGCGGCGGAGACTTTGATGGAGACGGGTGCTGTCTTAAAGACGGCATTCTGCGGTCCATGCTTTGGCGCAGGCGATACGCCCAGCAACAATGGTTTTTCCATCCGCCATTCTACGCGGAACTTCCCCAACCGTGAGGGAAGTAAGCTGCAGAGCGGGCAGATTGCCTCTGTTGCTTTGATGGATGCACGTTCTATCGCGGCCACAGCGGCAAATAAAGGTTACCTGACGTCGGCTGCGGATATGGATGTTTATTATTCAAATCCGAAATATTATTTTGACAGCAAAATTTATGCGAATCGGGTATTTGACAGCAAAGGAGTGGCAGACCCCGCGCAGGAAATAAAATTTGGCCCTAATATCAAAGACTGGCCGGCAATGAGCGCGCTGCCTGAAAATATGGTGCTTAAGGTTGTCTCTGAGATTCATGACCCGGTGACAACTACGGACGAGCTAATCCCCTCCGGAGAGACATCCTCCTACCGTTCTAACCCTCTGGGGCTGGCAGAGTTCACTTTGTCGAGAAAAGATCCGGCTTATGTGGGGCGTGCTAAGGAAATCCAGAAGGCGCAGAAAGCGGTAGAAGAAGGAAACTGCCCATTAGATGCGGTAGCAGAACTGAAGCCGGTAATGGAAGCTATTTCCCATACTTTCCCGGAGAAATCTTTTGCAGATGGGAAGCCAGGCATGATTGGTTTTGGAAGTACGATTTTTGCCGTGAAGCCAGGGGATGGCTCGGCGAGGGAGCAGGCTGCTTCCTGCCAGAAAGTCTTGGGAGGCTGGGCGAATATTGCCAATGAATATGCGACCAAGCGTTACCGCTCCAACCTGATTAACTGGGGAATGCTGCCATTTATCATTCCGGCAGGGGAACTGCCCTTTGCAAATGGGGATTATATCTTCGTTCCTGATATCCGCAGTGCGGTGGAAGAGAAGAAAACGGAGATTACTGCCTATGTAGTTGAGGATGGCACGCTTAAGGAATTTACCTTGAGGATGGGCGAACTTACAGAGGATGAGCGCGCCATCATATTAAAAGGCTGCCTTATCAACTATTACAAGGCAGAGTAACTGAAGGGTGAAACAGGCACAGGGTATTGCTTCCCGCAATACCCTGGCTTTGCAGCGAGAGGATGTATTTATTGTGGAAGAACAGAAAAACAGAAAAGAAAAAACAAATTGGAATATCAGGCCCTATTTGGCAATAGGGCTTACTGCATTTTTAGTCATTGTGGGTTCGTTATCCTTTTTTTTCCTGATTGACCGTTATAACGGATTTGCGTCGATTGTCGGCAAGATGATTGGAATTTTGCAGCCGATTACAATGGGCTTGGTGATTGCCTACCTGATGACGCCGGTGGTGAATTTTGAAGAACGCCATCTGCTGCCGCTGGCGCAGCAGAAAATGAAAGATTCTGGCAAAGCAAGGAAATTGGTAAGGGTGGTCAGCGTGCTCGGTGCACTTATCTTTTTCGTGCTGATTATTGCGGTACTGCTTCTGATGGTAATACCGGAACTTTATAAGAGCATTAACGGCATGATAGGCACATTGCCCAAGCAGGTCAATGATTTTATGGATTGGCTGAATGAATATGTCAGCAGTGACAGTGAGATTTCCAGTTATCTGGAGGTTGGGCTGACGAAAGCCACGGAATTCTTTGAGAATTGGGCAAAGACAGACTTCCTGCCGCAGACAAAGAATATCATGGTAGGAGTTACTGCCGGGGTAATCGGTGCGGTAAAATTGCTGTTCAATCTGCTGGTTGGCGTAATCATTTCTATCTATGTGCTGATGAGCAAAGAAGTTTTCATTGGGCAAAGCAAAAAATTGATGTATGCATTGTTGCCAGGTAAATCTGCCAATGCCGTTATCCATACGGTTCACAAAAGCAATGAGATTTTTGGCGGGTTTATCTCAGGAAAGCTTCTGGATTCCCTGATTATCGGCATTCTGTGTTTTATCTGCCTGTCTCTGATGAAGATGCCTTATACTGTGCTGGTGAGCGTAATCGTGGGGGTTACCAATGTAATTCCGTTTTTCGGACCTTATCTGGGAGCGATACCTAGCGCAATCCTCATTATGCTGGCAAATCCCATACAGGGCGTGTATTTTATAATTTTTATTATCATTCTGCAGCAGTTTGATGGTAATATCCTGGGACCGGCAATCTTAGGGGAATCCACGGGGCTTTCTTCGTTCTGGGTAGTATTTGCCATTCTTGTGGGCGGCGGAATATTCGGAATCCTGGGAATGATTATCGGTGTGCCGACGTTTGCGGTCATTTACTATGTCATCCGCAAAGTGGTGAACAATATATTAAGGAAGAAGCAGCTTCCCGCGGGCAGCAGTAATTATATTAAGGTAGAAAAGCTAGATATAGAAAAACATATGTTGGTTGATTATCCAGAGGATAATGGTATAAAGCAGCAGGATAAAAAGCCGGGCAAAGGTATTTTAGGGCGCAAGCTGAACTCAGAGAAAAAACAAAAAAGGAAATAATTTCCAGCTGAGGATTTTGACATATATGGGGGTAATATGGTATGCTATGTCTAAGTATGGGTAAAAATGGGGAAGAATCCCTTTTAACATAATTCTGAGGTGAAATAATTGGACAGATACGAATACAAGTTAAAACTGGAACAGTTGAAAAACCTTGTAGAAGAAAAAGATTTTAAAACAGCGGCAGATATAGCAGATACCATCAATTGGCGGAAAGTTAAGAGCGCCGCTACATTGTGTATGGTAGGGGAGATATATGACAGATGCAAGCGTTACGATGAAAGCCATGAGATTCTGATGATGGCGTATGACCGTGCAGCTGTGGGCAGAAATATACTGTACCGTCTGACCTTGGTTGCCCTGAAAATGGGCAATTTGGAAGAGGCGAAAGATTATTTTGGGGAATTTCTGGAGGTTGCCCCATATGATAATCAGAAATATATTCTTCGTTATCAGATTGAAAAGATGGACGGTGCCAGCATTGAGCAGCTGATTGCTATCCTTGAGGAATTCAAGGGGCGTGAATACCGGGAGGAGTGGGCGTTTGAACTGGCATATCTTTACCATAGGATAGGTGACAGTGAACGCTGCGTAGAAGTATGCGATGAACTGATTCTTTTTATCGGCGATGGGAAATATGTAGAAAAGGCGTTGGAACTGAAGATGCTATATCAGCCCCTGACCCTTGCCCAGGAAGAGAAATACCGGGAGTTTATGCAGAAAAAAGAGGATATGGTGGAGGTACATACTACCGATGCGCTGGGATCCGGGGAGGTGGTCAGCGATACCATCAAAATACCTAATATTACTGCCAATACCGGACGTTTTAATACCCAGAACCTGCAGGCAGAAATCGCCAAAAGCATGCAACAGATAATGGATGCTAACACCAAGGAGACGGTAAACGACACCATGGATAACCTCAAGAAGATGGTGGAGGATATTCCGTATCTGCAGGTTCCGCAGGAGGAAGCTGGCCGGTTGGCAGAAGAGGAACGTTATGGGCATATTGAGACCGATGAAGAAATCGATGACTCATTAAAGAATGATTTTGAAGAAATGCTTGCCGAGGACTGGGATGGGCAGTTTAGTTTTTCCGTCCAGGGAGGCGGAGTCAGGGAGCCTCAGGTCAATGGGCAGATTGGTATAGAGGAAGTGCTGGCTGACTGGGAAAAGACCAGGATGGCAGCCGAGGCCGCCATGGCAGCGGCACAGCAGAAGAGGCTGGAGTCGGCGAAAGCACGCGCCATGCAGGAAGCGTGGGATTTACTGGAGCGGCTTCACGACATTATTCCCAAGCTGGAAGCGGGGGTCAGCCCCAAAGAATTGTTGGAGGAACAGTATCTGCACAATGATGTTGCTGAAGAACAGGCACATTCGGCGGCCGTCATGCAGAGACCAGAAATGCAGCAGCTGCCAGAGGAAATGCAGCAGCCGCCAGAAGAAATGCAGCAGTCGCCAGAGGAAATGCAGCAGCCGCCAGAAGAAATGCAGCCTATGCATGATGTACAGATACCTAGGGAAATGCGGCTGCCGGAAGATATACAATTACCGAAAGGCATTCAGGCGCCGGAAGAAGTAAAGCTGCCAGAGGAAATGCAGCAGGTAGCGGGCATACAGCCAACAGAAGAACAGCAGCCTTTGCCTAAAGTACAGCTGCCGGAGGAAATGCAGCAGGTAGCGGGCATACAGCCAACAGAAGAACAGCAGCCTTTGCCTAAAGTACAGCTGCCGGAGGATATACAGCCTTTGCCTAAAGTGCAGCTGCCGGAAGATATACAGCAGACAGAAAACACGAAATTGTTGGAGGATACGCAACCGATAGGGGGAGCGCAGCTGCCGGAAGTGCAGCTGCCGGAAGATTTGCAGTTAGAGGAGGAAATGCAAGATATTTCCAATGCAGCTTCTACTTGGGAAGAAGCGGCAAAAATTCTCGGAGAGCCAATACCGGAAGAATATCTCCAGAAACTGCGTGAGGAGAAAGCGGCGAAATTAAATACAGGGCAAGCTGACGTAGCAGGGGAAACAGGCGTAAGCGCAGCAGCAGAAAAAATGCTTGCCGGAGAAGAAACAGGCGTAAGCGCAGCAGCAGAAAAAACGATTGCCGGAGAAGAAACAGGCGTAAGCGTAGCAGCAGGAAAAACGCTTGCCGGAGAAGAAACAGGCGTAAGCGTAGCAGCAGAAAAAACGATTGCCGGAGAAGAAATAGGCGTAAGCGTAGCAGCAGAAAAGACACTTGCCACAAAAGAAACGTCTGCAAAGGCAGAAGGAATTAAGAAAAGCAAAGGGAAAGGAAAAGGAAAAGCTGATGCCGGGCAGTATCTGCAGTCTGTATTTGAGGCGGCAAAGGCTTCCCGAGAGGAAAAGGAAAATGTCAGCGTTCCCAAGATTGAAATAGATGAGCCAGAAGAGCATATCAGTAAGCTTAGCCCGGAACAGAAGAAGATTTTTTCATATTTCGTCCCCATTACCGGTATGGAACAGCAGCTTTGCCAGGTATTGGAAGGCGCCTTGCACAGAAAGGGCAATGATAATACTTCAGCCAGCGGTAATATTTTGATTACCGGAGGCAGGGGAAGCGGCAAAACCGTATTAGCTACAGATTTCATTAAAGTAATCCAAAAAAGCAGCAAGCATTCAGGCGGTAAGGTGGGAAAGATTACCGGGGAAGCCCTAAACCAGAAAGAACTGAGCCAGCTTTTGAAGAAAGTGGCAGGCGGCTACCTGATTGTGGAGAAAGCAGGGGATATCTCTAAGGAAACTGCCACGAAATTATCGCTTCTGATGGAGCAGGATACTGGCGGGCTGCTGGTTCTCATGGAGGATACCAGTAAAGGCATTAAAAAGCTGTTAAGCCAGGACGTGAATTTATCCAAGAAATTCACGGAACGGATTAAGATACCAATCTTTACCAGCGATGAGTTAGTTGAATTTGCCAAAGCATACGCTGAAGAACAGGAATGTGAGATTGATGATATGGGAATACTGGCGCTTTATAACCGAATCAGCAATATTCAGAAGTTAGATGAGGCAACAACTTTAACAGAGGTGAAAGATATTGTAGACGAGGCGATAGCCAGAGCGGAGCGAGGTGGTCTAAAGAAGATTTTTGGTGGTAAGAAGTTTAGCCCGGAAGGGTATTTATACCTGAGGGAAAAAGATTTTGAAGATTAAGGAAACAGGAGTGAAAGGTATGGAACATTTTTCAGAGTTGGACATGTACTACTTGGGTCAAGGCACGCATTATGATATTTACAAGAAATTGGGGGCGCACCCTACAAAGAGAAGGGGCAAGAAAGGTGTTTATTTTGCTGTCTGGGCGCCCAATGCCGAAAAAGTCTCTGTTATTGGGACATTTAATGACTGGAAAGAAGACGCTAATGAGATGACGCGGTTAGAGCCGATGGGCGTCTATGAGCTGTTCGTGGCAGGAGCGGCGGAGGGAGATTTGTATAAGTTTTATATTGAGACGCCGGATGGGCGCAAGCTTTACAAAGCCGATCCCTATGCAAATTATGCGGAGCTGCGTCCCGGAACAGCTTCCAGGGTAACGGACATCGATAAAATTGAGTGGTCAGATACAAAATGGATGGAGAAGCGCAAAGCATGTAAGGATGTTCATTCGCAGCCCATGGCGATTTACGAGGTACATCCTGGTTCCTGGATGCGTCATCCAGGGCGAGAGGACGAAGGTTTCTATACTTACCGTGAACTGGCACATAAGCTGGCTGAGTATGTGAAAGAGATGGGCTATACCCATGTGGAGATGATGGGAATTTCAGAATATCCCTTTGACGGTTCCTGGGGATATCAGGTAACTGGATATTATGCGCCTACTTCAAGATATGGAACGCCAGAGGACTTTGCGTATTTTGTAAATTACATGCATAAGAATAATATCGGCGTTATTCTGGATTGGGTTCCGGCACATTTTCCCAGAGATGCGCATGGTCTTGCAGAATTTGATGGAAGCTGCCTGTATGAATATGCTGATCCAAGAAAGGGCGAGCATCCTGACTGGGGCACGAAGATTTTCGACTATGGAAAGACGGAAGTGAAGAACTTCCTTATCGGCAGCGCCTTGATGTGGATTGAGCATTACCACATTGACGGTCTGCGTGTGGATGCCGTGGCATCCATGCTGTATCTCGATTATGGCAAACAGGACGGACAATGGGTTGCCAATGAATTTGGCGGGAATAAGAACCTGGAAGCAATAGAATTCTTTAAACATATCAATACGTTGATTCTCGGCAGAAATCCAGGCGTAGTCATGATTGCAGAGGAGTCCACGGCATGGCCGAGAGTGACTGGGGGAGTGGAAGATGAAGGGCTGAATTTCAGCTTTAAGTGGAATATGGGCTGGATGCATGATTTTCTGGATTACATGAAGCTTGACCCATATTTCCGCAAAGATAACCATAACCGCATGACATTTGCCATGAGTTATAACAGCAGCGAACATTACATTCTGGTGCTGTCCCATGATGAGGTAGTTCACCTGAAATGTTCCATGATAAATAAGATGCCCGGGGAGGGCAAGGATAAGTTTGCCAACTTAAAAGCAGGCTATGGGTTCATGATAGGCCATCCCGGTAAGAAGCTGCTGTTTATGGGACAGGAATTCGGGCAGCTTCGCGAGTGGAGCGAGGAACGTGAACTTGATTGGTTCTTATTACAAGAACCTCAGCATCAGCAGCTGCAGACATATTTCAAAGACTTGCTGCATATATACAGGAAGTATCCGGCAATGTATGAGGCGGATACAGACTGGAGCAACTTTGAGTGGATTAATGCGGATGACAATACGCGCAGCGTGTTCAGTTTCATGCGCAAGAGCGCCAGCGGCAAGAAAAACCTGCTTTTTATCTGCAATTTTACGCCGGTAGCGTGGGAAGATTACCGTATAGGCGTGCCCACTAAGAAGCAATATAAGCTGATTCTTAACAGTGATGACAAGAAATATGGTGGAGAAGGCGTGGAGCGTCCGCTCAGCTATAAAGCAGAGAAAAAAGAATGTGACAACCAGCCGTATTCGTTTGCGTATTCGCTGCCGCCATACGGAGTAGCAGTATTCCAGTTTTAACTGAAGACGATAAAGATGATTGAAATAAGAACCCCGGCAGGTCAAGGCAGATTTTTTGGAATCCACTTTGCCTGGCCGGGGTTCTGGAATTTAATATTCGTTGTATGTAGGTAGCATAACAAAAATTTAGGCATATAGTATAGAGATAGAATAAATGGGAGAATGACTGTGGATCATAAACAAGATGTATTTTACAGACCCCCTCAGCAGAATATGTCTAAAATACCGTTTTATATGGCGTATCCGATGCAGACTGTCTATATGGAAGAGTTGGAATATGCTCGGGATTTGGATAAATTAAAGGGGATGTATCCCAAAGAAGTCCGAGCCATCCAAGAATTGGTAGAGGACGAATGTGACAGGATGGAATACGAAGGAAGCCTAATGTTTGATGAATATCCTGACCGGGTGATGGTAAACCGTATAGTCAAGCGCATTTACGATGCTTCTGCAAATGGACAGACAGATATCCAGAAATTTGAAATTGAGCAATGTGATATGGGGCAGTATGAGAGAGAGCAGTATGAAGAGGGCGCGTATGAAGAGCCAGATATGGACGGTGCAGAAATGGAATCCGGGGAGCCGGCGTTAGAAGAACTGGCATTGGAAGAGTTCGCTTTAGAAAGCCCATTATCCGAATCCATACCGCTAGAAGGGAAACTTGTAGCACAGCGGGGTCCAGGAGGTCCAGGCTGGGGACCAGGAGGACCGCCGCCAGGAGGCCCAGGCTGGGGACCAGGAG
>CANOHX010000108.1 GCA_947565885.1 uncultured Lachnospiraceae bacterium | reverse complement strand
CGCTGCAATCATCGCTTTCACAAAAAAAGGAGGATCCTGAAAACGGATATATAACGGAAAAAAGATTTCATTCTTTATTAAAAATTCCCTTTTATAGATAAAACGATAAAAGCCGTAATCAAATTGATAATCTTTATACTCAACATACCCCTCCTGTTCAAAAGTGTATTTTGTGTACACCCCCTGAAATTCCTTTCGTATCCATCGCCCATCCTTATGGTCTTCACTCAAGGAACCCCCGCAGATTTGGACTCCATGTGTTGTTGCTGCTTGGTACAGATCTTCCAAAATCCGTTCGTCCAAATAATAATCATCTGGATCTATAAATGCCATATACTCCCCTTTTGCTTCTCGTATCCCACGATTCCTAGCCGCTCCTACCCCCTTATTTTCCTGCGTAACCACCCGGATCCTTGAATCCTGTTCGCAATATGCTTCCAAAAGCTCTAAGGAACTATCCGTAGAACCATCATTGATACAAATCAATTCTATGTCCAAAAGCGTCTGCTCCCGAATGCTCTTTATGCACTGTTCCAAATATTTTTCCATGTTATAGACAGGAATCACAACAGATATCTTCAACATGCCTCCCCCTCCATACCCCTATAGAGTACACAAAAACTTGTTATCTTCTGATGTAATAATTCTGGTTTCCTTATTCCCTTTGTAAGCGCCTTCCTCATATGCTATCCCATGCTCCTTTAACGTTGTCTCAATCAATTCCACCGCATTGCATTCTCCCTGACGATTTACATCATCCACCATAATGACAAAGGAATTCTCCAAATACTCAGGTATCAGCTTCAGCACATCTACCCTCGCGTAAATATTCGTATCTCCGCCAAAAGGTGCATCAATCGAAATCAAATCATACTTCCTGTCAGCCAAACTCCGAAAATTCTCATAAACCAGAACTTCCGGCTCATCCAACAAAGCTTCTCTGATTAAGTTCAGACATACAATTTCTGTACTGTCAGAAAGCTTATGCTCCTGTCCAAAGAATTTAATCCACTCTCTGTCATGCTCTACTACCCGATGGCACACACCTGGCTCCGAATCTGCATATTGCGTAATCATGTGCGTAGACTGCCCTAATCCTAATTCCAGAATGGACTTCGGCTTCGCTTCATTCAGAACACGGTACAACACATACAGATACTGATAGCCAACTGCCCATCTTCCCGGATAAAATGAACGGTTCTCCAACCACCTCGAATGGCTGATGGCATCTCTAAACACCAACCCCCATACTGCTTCGTCTGCCGCATTGTGCGTCTTGTCTGTAACGCCACTGATTTTTTTAATCCGAAGATTGTTGTCATGAACCTCATCTTTTAACTTTTGAATATGCTGATGAGAATGATGCACCTCGTCCCGTACACTTTTTAATGTGCCAAACGAATTGTGCACCTCGTCCCGTACGCCTTTTAATGTGCCAAATGAATTATGCACCTCAACCTGTACAGCTCTTATCACTGTCAGACACTCACTTATATCAGCTCGCATAATCTCCAATTCTTTCTCACGATTCAGCAAATCCAATTTCTCATTCAGCTTACGGATGCTATGTCTTGTAGCTGGCAAACACTTAAGGAGCTTCTCTTTCATACTCATATTTTCTATCCGCCTTTCAAACGCCTTACCAAATTGTGTACTTTTTTGCCAACTAAAAAAAACGCCTTATAACAGGCGTTTTGAATATATTTTAGCGGTTAGTTTTTGTTGACTTTTGTGCATTTTCCTGATATAATCTATCTTAGATTGTTTTGTTATTAAATGGCAAAAAAGTACACATTTCTGTAAAATATCTGTTTACATCAACTCGGCTTTTTTGTAAACCTCTGACCTGTAACGGAACGTTGATAGTGGCATGCCACAGGCTTTCGCCGCTGCTGTTCCAGTAAGTTTCCCCGATTTCCAAAGCTGATAGGCTTCATGGAAACTTTCTGGCAGCGGACATGGCGGTCTGCCAAAACGTACTCCTCTGGCTTTCGCTGCTGCAATCCCTTCTGCCTGACGCTGCCGGATATTCGTTCGCTCATTCTCAGCTACAAATGATAGAACCTGCAAGACAATGTCGCTGAGGAATGTTCCCATCAGGTCTTTGCCTCGCCGGGTATCTAGAAGCGGCATGTCCAGTACCACGATGTCAATTCCTTTCTCCTTAGTTAGAACCCTCCACTGCTCCTGGATTTCCTCATAATTGCGCCCCAGCCGGTCTATGCTCTTGATGTAGAGCAGGTCATCCTTTTTCATTCGCCGTACCATCCTCTTATAAGACGGACGGTCAAAATCTTTGCCGGACTGTTTGTCTATAAAGATGTTCTTTTCCGGAATCGACAGCTCTTGAAATGCCATTGTCTGCCTGTCCTCATTCTGGTCACGGCTGCTGACCCGGATATATCCGTATATATTTGCCATGTTTTTATATCCATCCCTTTCCTTTCGCTCAGGCACAAAACGTTATGAAAATGTTTTCCTGAGTTTATTTTTCCTTTGTCTTAAGTGTACTTGGAGCATGTAATCTTATCTTTGTATAAACAATCTCATAAATCTGGGCATAAAAACAGCCAGATGGCTCTGCTTTCTGAGAACCATCTGACTATGTAAAACCTTGTTATCCAATTATATAATTTAAGCGCTTATCTATCAATTCAAAGCTATTCTTTTACCTGCAAGAGTTCCAGCGGTCTGCGCCTGGTTATCTGTACCGCTGCCGCCCCGCATACGCACCCCATAAAATACAGCCCAAAGCAGGCGGCAAACGTCCCTATGCCCCTGGCAAGCTGCCCTGGGTCATATAGGGCTAACCCTCCCATAACAAGTACGATTCCGGCAGCGCACAGGATTGTCTGCTCAAGTACCAGCATACACCTGGCGCGCACCTTTGTAATGCCCAGGATGCGCAGGAACGCAGCTTCCTGCACCGACCGTAGGATAACCAGCAGAGAGCCGAACACCCCAATGAGCACAGCGGCAGCCACGGTAATGGGAAACAGCAGGAGATTCAGGTCGTCCATAAGCGAGCATCGGATTATTTCAGCCATAATCCCATTCTGTAACGAACGGTAGGAAAGCTTCCATGGAATATATATTTAGATGATTTGCAATAGGACTTCCGTTGGGGTAAACGCAGGAATATCAAAGCCTTCAAAGTCTCTTTTGTTTCGGGTAACAATATAATCACAATGAATAGACTTGGCGCAAGTAGCAACGAGGCAATCTTCAAAATCCTTTGCCTTTTTCTGAAATGCAATAAGAATATCATTGTTCGTAACACCGCATACTTTGGCAATCTCCAAAAGTTTTCCGACTGCCTTATATGCCATATCAGTATTATGGGTATATTTTCTTACAAGATAATAGATGTCTGTAACAGAAGATGCTGATACAAAACCATCTATTTTGTGTTCTTCACAAAGCTTCAGAACCTTGTAAGAATCCTCTATAAAAGGTTCTCTTTCCAATAATACATCAATGATTACATTCGTATCACACATTATTTTCATATTTTAACAGACGCTCCTCTCGCAAAGAATCCATATCTATATCAGAAGAAGTACCACTAAGCATTCCGCGCAAGGAATCCACTGCAGAAATTTGGGGATTTACAACTTTTGCAACCGTCTTTCCATTACGAGTAATAAAGATATCTTCCTTGGCAATTAATTCAAGGTACTTTCCAAAATTAGCTTTAAATTCTGTCGCTGTAACAACCATAGATAAATCCTCCTTTTATTTAGGCTAATATTATTATATGCGATTTTATAATGAAATTCAATAAAATCATGCGAAACAGAAAGAAATAACTTCAAAAATCATTCGATATGAAAATAAAATCTTTTTGTTTTTCTGAATATTTTTATCCCTATCAGTTTTCAGCCATATGTGAATCGCACATTTACTCTTTTATCTGTAAAAGTTCCATTATCCTATGCCTGGTTATCTGTACCGCTGCTGCAGCCGCTCCGCAGACGCACCCTAGAAAATACAATGCATAGCAAAGCGCAAGCGTTCCCATGCTCCTTGCAAACACTCCCGGGCTATACAACGCCAGCCCGCTTACCACGAGGATAACTCCGGCAAGGCAAAGAGCTGCCTGCTCAAACACCAACATGCACCGGGCACGAATCTTTGTAACGCCCAAAACACGCAGGAATGCCGCTTCTTTTGCCGACTGCAAAATGACCAGAACAGAACCTAGTAATCCAATCATTGCAGCTGCTGCTACAGCAATCGGGAAAAGCGATTCCAGAATGGTACATAGTCGTTTTATATCCTCAAGCTTACCAGTATTAATGTTGTAGGCAGCCTTGGAGGAATATTGTGCCAAATCAACCTTTTGCTCCTTTGCCAACAACATTTCCAACTCATCCAGCCTACGATTGTCCGTCAGCTTAAATTCACTGTGTTCCAGCACAAAAGGTCTTCCATAAAGTTCCTCCGCAGCGTAGTTTGCTGTAGCAAATATCCCATCGGCGCTTGCATTATCTGATTCTATAATTCCTGCAACTGTATAAGGCTGGGTCTGCTCCAATGCTGCTGTCTGCAGTTCTTCCTCATCTTTAGCCTCACTTTCCATTGCAGAATAAAGGACATATGACAGCAGGGATACCTTATCGCCGGGACTTATGCCCATCCTCTCTGCAATATTCCTGCCGACCAGGCAGACCGCACCAGTTCCATCAAGAACAGAACTATCATACCCATTTGCATAGGAGACTGTATATTCACCTGCCAGATAACGCTCAAAATCATTCGTAAATGTCATCGGGATACTCTGCTCTAAACCATTAATATATACCATAAAACTGCCATAATAATAAAAACCATCCAGCATATCTGACTTTGACAGTTCCCTTATGGATTCGGAAGAAAACTGCAGCGTCTTCCCCCTGACCTCAACGGACCGAAATGTATCTTGGTATGTAATCCTTGCTGAAATGAACATGCCAACGCCAGACAAAAGCACAATTGCCAGGAGCAATGATACCGCGGTCTTCCCAATCCCTCTTCGCATATGGCGCAGGACATAGGCAGCCACATGGCGCACGGCTCCATAATTCCTATCTGGCGGCATTCCTCCGGCATTGGAGAGTTTTGCCATTTCAAATCCTGCAGGACTGGAAAATGTACAGGCGCTCTGAAAAGTCCTTTCCTTACTGTAACTATCATGTTTTTTATGTACTTTGGATTTACGCTTGCCCATACCTTGCTGTCCCGCAAGCAGCTCCATGGTGGGCGTTTTTTTAATTTTTCTCAGGAAAAATAAGGCAGAGAGCATAGTAAACGCCAACTCTGAAAAAAGACACAGGATGATAGCCCACACAGGCAGCGCAGCATCTGGAACATAGCTGTCGGACAAACTTCCTGCCAACTCCTCAAGCGCCCCTGCAACCGTTTTTGTCGCCTGGAAAAGTCCTATCATCCCACCAATTGGCATCGCAGCCGACAATACGATGAATGGCAGGATAACAGCCATTTCAGCTTCCTTTCCAGACACGCCTAATGCCCGCATGATAGCATATTCCTGCCTGTTTCTGCCAATATAAAGATATACTGCAAGGATTAGCGCAAGCCCCACTCCCACAGTATATAGAATGGTCGTTATCATTGACACTGCCTGTGCCGACTCAAAGCTATCCTCTATTTCCAGCCATCCTCCATCCAGAAAAATCAGTCCTACACCCATTTCTTCCGCAGACAGCTCTGCCGCTTCCAGAAATTTCCTGATATCTTCTGCCTCCTCAATAAGGACGCTGAACTCTCCCTTAGCAGTCTCATACTCTGGCGGAACTTCTACCGGAAGAAGCGTGGATGGAACGAAAACCGTGCTTTCCGTGTACATCCACTCACTTGCCGCAACGCGTGTGGCAACATCATCGAGTATGCGGTATGCGCCAACAATTTCAAGTTCCGCCGTACCTACAAACTCCGAAACATCTTGTCTTGCCCCAGCTTTTTCGCCATTCCAGCCAGCCTTTGCACCATTCCAGGAGCCCTGATGGAACAAAACGTCTCCCAACTGTACGCTGATTCTGTCTCCAACCGACAAACCATAGGTCTCCAAAAAGAATTCATTTACCATACAGGCATCCCGGTCTTCTGCCGTCAGACCACGCCCACTGACAATTTCCATGCCTCCCCCATTGAAGCCTGGAACAGCCCGCGTATCTGATGTATACACAAAATCATACGTGTACACGCTCTGATTAACTGCTTCGGTCATTTCCTTAAAAAAGGAAAACTCCTCCGTCTCAAGGTAATTCTCTCCAAGCCCTTCTACTACGCGGAAAAATTCCTTTCCCCCATACATCATAAGTTCATTAGAGCCGCCTGCCACGACAAGGCAGCGGCTGCCTTTCTCAAGCCCGTCATAAAACTCCCGGGGATAATTTTCCACGTTTGTATCAATCAGGTCGACTTTTATCCTGATCTGCCCCTCCAGCTCCCTTTCACTGGCAAGCACTGAAACATCGTCAAACAATAACCATATGGAATCCCCCGTATATGTGCCTGAGCCTGAACTTATCTCGTTTTCTTCATATCCGGCATAAGAGCCTTCTATCACACACCTCGCAATTTTCACGTCTTCCTTGTACAGACGTTCATAATCCTCCACCAGCCCTGCCGTCATGTACCGCGTGTCCGCCAGCGTAGCACCCGGCAGTGAAGAAAATCCTTCCAGCTGGTCCGCAGACGGCCAAGGGTTATCCTCCACTTTATATTCCTTGGCGTAACTTATGAACGAACTAAACTGTTTCTGCACAGCAATATTTTGCACCGTATTGTCCAAAGCGGCGACCCCATAACAGGAATTCTTGATCCTTGCCGCTTCCCTTGCTGTGATGATGTAATCCGCCACGTGTGAAAATAATGCAAATGAGGATGCGGCAAGCAAGAAGAATATTAACGCAGTCTTTATAGGGGTGCGAAGCAGCATTTTCAATGTTAGGGTTTTCCTCATATCACTCTCCATTCCTCCGCCTTTCAATTGGCAGCACAAATACTAACAAATCCATTCCAATTATTCTAAATTGATAAAGAAATATCGTTTAAAGCAAAATTTTTAAATTGCCAATTATGAACAGAAACTCCCATATTTAAACAAGACTATTCTATATATAATTATCTACATATAGGGAACAGCCTAAAAAAAGGCTATTCCCTATATGCCATAAAATCTCAACTAAAGATACCGCCGTGACCAAGCTTCATCTTTGAAAACAATAACATACTCCATCATAACTGATATTTCTGGGTAATACTATTCATACTTTCATTATTGAACTCTCTGGCTTTCCAGGAACCACCACCACTACAGTTGTCACAGGTATATGTACAAGTGCAACCACAACCTCTATACACACTCATTGCCTCAACTGTATCTATCCTGCTTCCCCTAGTCTTGACCAATTTTTTATTTACCTTTTTGCCCACTCTATGTTCCTCCTTCCTTTCAGATTCCCACATTCAAACTAAACGCTTTCTTGCAGGTTATGCTAAAACAAGTCTACGCCCATGTGGTCACCCATGCGTGTCGACATGCCTTGGCTTCCAAATCCATAATCCCATATGTCAACGAAACATTAGATGGCATACTATCTATTCGCCACACACTCTCGCGCTAGTAATCACCATATATTATTACTGGCGAGATTTTCTTTCTACCATCTCCTCAACGATTTCTGCCAAACCAGATATACTATAAAACCTTGGGTCATCATATTCTTGAATGCCAAACCGGATACCATACTGCATTTGTAACATATATGCTAAGTATGTCAATTCTCTAGGCCTTAGCAATCCGCGTACACCAAAGAATCTTACTTCCTCGTCTTCCAATTTAAGCTTCTCTGACAGTCCAAAATTGTCACACAAAAGAACTTCTATTTCCTCTCTTATTTCTTTTAGGTTAGCAGTCACATTTCTCCCTTCATCCATTATTTTCACCTCCGTCAACATCTAAAGATGCAACAAATCTCCATTTTCATCTATCTTAAATGAAATTAAAGTACAACCTGTACCTCTTTCGGAGTTAATTTCTCAAGGATTACTTCAAACATTCTGTCACATTCCACTGAATCCAGCCCATTAAATATTGGGATTGGACTAATCATCGCCCCTTTGGCTACTGCTTTGGAAACATCCTTACGGTAAATACTGTTAGTGATGATGCGGTTACTTTCTTCCGAATCATTTAAATCAATCAACAGGTTAGACATATGAAACACATCCACTGGTGCACCAAATCTATACTCGCAAAACATGGACATATCACCCAAATCTTCTGTAAGTTTCTCCATAAAAAACGTACATAACACAAAAACATCTGGTGTAACCGCCTGAAATACCTGGTGATGCAACATACTAAATCCTCTAGTAAACTGTTCATTAAAGTTCTGCATTGCACCAGGTATAGAAATCATCACTAAATTCGGCTGCTCTTCTTCCGTTAACCTTGCAATCCAGCGGTTGAAATAAATAATCTTATCAATACTATCCACGTCTTTACGAAACATGAAACCTGGAAAAGAATGAAACCCAAATATCTCACAACCTTCCCTAGAACCGACCTGAATTAAAGAGTAGCCATTGTCCAGAAATCGTCTCCGCAGTGCAAGAGAAATCTCAAATTTATCGGTTTTTTCCCATGCACCAGCCACAATTACTACCGGAATATCTATCGTTTGCAGCACTGGATATTTATCATCGGGCAGCATCAACCCATATTCCTTCGGTTTCCTATTCTCTGAAAAATACAGAAAGGCACAAGATGAGTTGACACATCGACATGCAGCACACAGTTTATCCCGATTTTTTTCAGTAAGATGGGCAACGCAGACAATGTTTAACAAATGAGGAATCAGTTCCACCATCTCATCAATCAGACGATTTTCCACCTCCTCATCAAACACTTCAAAAGCTGGAATAAAAAGACTATCAAATTCTTCTATCACTTCCTGAACTTTTTCATAAATGTTCAATGTCATGCCTCTATCTTCCAACGTTATCTTTTTCCCAGCCATTCCCCATCCGCCTGGAGAAACTAAAGCTACAATTTCATAGTCTGGCAGCAACAAACCGGCATGCCGGATAATCGGCTCACAATCATATCCATATGGGAACACAATCATTCGCATATTATTAACCCCCCTGATTTATTTTATTATATGAGACACCAAATTCTCTCATCCAAAGATAATCCCTAAATTTATCCTCAACTTGGACCCGCACTCCACTACATCGAGAACGCCGCAAATCAGCAGACAATTCACCGCAATTATCGCTATGAGTACAACACAACATACAATGGCGAAACGCCCAACAGTTTTTACAATTTTCAGCCGTTGTTTCTGCAATATTTAAAATCTTGTTAGTCTTGCCAAGGTCAATACCGTCCCATATACTGCCAATATTCATAACGTCTGACGTTTCACTAACTCTCTCGCATGGGTAAAGATTGCCGTCCACGTTAACAAACAAACGCATCTGCCCTGCTATGCAAGGTCCGCCAGGTGCAGCTACGTCTAACAAAGATACCGAAGGTTTCATGCTGGTCTTTATACGCCAAAATTTACCTGACAAGTCTGCTATCGCTACATGAGAAACTTTATCCCTATCATATGCA
>CANOHX010000107.1 GCA_947565885.1 uncultured Lachnospiraceae bacterium | reverse complement strand
TAAGCATTCCTTGGAAAGACATATATATTTTCGCAACCGACTTATATTCGCCATCCATGGCTCAAATAAGCCTTTTCCAAACATCGTGTTTGGAAATTGCTAGTTTAAGATGGAATGCTAAGAAATACTAACTGCCTGAACAAGTCGCTGCTTTTTGTCCCCATTTGTGCAAATTGCCAATATCATATTTAATTCTTACCTTTTGACACCCGAATCTTTATAGGAAAGACCGTGTCACATAGACGTGCAAAAGCAAAGGTTTTCCTATAGAATAATAGCCCTCCGGGCAGGATTCGTACTCGCACAAGAAAAAATTCCCTGCTGGAACGCTTCGGGAACTCTGCAGGCAATTTGCTGGAACACTTGTTGGTATATAATGCCAACAGCAAGCGGTCAAGGACCGTTTCAATAAATGATTGGAGGAATAGATTATGTATTTTGACGCTATTGCAAAAATTGTTGCAGAACGTACCGGCTGCGATGTAGCAGCTGTAAAACCGGAGAGCAAATTTTCTGATTTGGGGATTGACTCTCTTGATACGGTGGAGCTGCTGATGGAACTGGAAGATGAAATTGGCATCGAAATTGAACTGGACGAAAAAATTGAAACAATTGAAGATTTGGATAAATTTATCCAGAGCAAGCAGGGTTAAAATTATGATTAAGTCAGAAATTTGTGAAATGCTGGGCATTCAGTATCCGGTGTTTCAGGGTGGTATGGCTTGGATTGCCGATGGTAAACTGGCCGCTGCCGCATCGGAGGGCGGCGGTCTGGGTATCATTGCAGCAGGAAATGCCCCGGGCAGCTATGTCAGGGAGCAGATAAGGGCTGCCAGGTCGCTTACCGACAAACCCATAGGTGTGAATATTATGCTGCTGAGTCCTTGTGCGGACGAAATAGCGCAGATTGTAATAGAAGAAAACATAGAAGTCGTTACGACTGGGGCGGGAAATCCGTCCAAATATATGGAGGCTTGGAAACAAGCCGGCATCAAGGTCATCCCGGTAGTGGCATCGGTTGCCTTGGCGAAGCTGATGACGCGTCTTGGCGCTTCTGCACTCATTGCGGAAGGCGGTGAGAGCGGCGGCCATGTAGGTGAATTGACCACGATGGTGTTGGTGCCGCAGATTTGCGATGCAACGACGCTGCCTGTGATTGCAGCCGGCGGCATTGCTGATGGCAGAGGCGTGGCGGCAGCATTCATGCTGGGCGCATGTGGCGTGCAGATGGGAACACGTTTTTTGAGCGCAGAGGAATGCAGCATCCATCCCACATATAAAGAGCGGATTCTCAAGGCAAGCGACCTTTGCACGATGGTCACGGGCAAACGATTGGGGCATCCTGTCCGCAGTCTGCGTACGCAATTCGCCAGAGATTATGCGAAAGCAGAATTTGCAGGAATGCCGGATGAAGAATTAGAAGCGCTTGGAACTGGAGCCTTGCGCCTTGCCGTACAGGAGGGCGATATGAAAAAGGGCTGTTTCCTTTCCGGGCAGATTGCGGCGATGGTGAAGAAAGAGCAGCCCGCCGCTGAAATCATTAAGGAAGTAATGGAGGAAGCAGAGCCTATCCTTCTGAGGGCAGCGCAATGGGTAAAATAACATTTGTTTTTTCCGGACAGGGAGACCAGCATCCGGGAATGGGCAGGGAGCTTGCAGAGAAATATCCGGCAGCGGCAGAGACTTTTGCCATGTGCGACCGGCTGCGCCCCGGTACATCTTCCCAGTGTTTTGAAGGTACAGAGGAAGAGCTGAAAGAGACAAAGAATACACAGCCGTGCCTGTTTGCATTTGAATTGGCGGCTGCTATGGTTTTGCATAGGAAAGGGATTGTGCCGGATTTTGCAGCCGGATTTTCCCTTGGAGAGGTAGCCGCGGCTGCTTATAGCGGCATTTTTGATCATGAGACCGGCTTTCGGCTTGTGTGCCGGCGCGGGGAGCTCATGCAGCGCGAAGCGGAGAAATTTGATACCATGATGGCGGCTGTTGTCAAGCTGACCGCAGAACAGGTGGAGAAAATCTGTCAGCAATTTACGGATGTATATCCGGTCAACTACAATGCGCCTGGGCAGATTGCAGTCTCAGGGCTGTCGGCACAAATGGCAGATTTCAGGGAAGAAGTGAAAAAAGCTGGAGGCAGGGCAATCCCGCTAAAAGTTAAAGGAGCATTTCATTCTCCGTTTATGGAGGAAGCAGCAAAGGCATTTGCGGATGAACTGGCAAATGTGCAATTTGAGCAGGGCAATATCACGCTTTATTCTAATCTGACGTCAGAGCCATATACTGAGGATGTCGTGCATTTGTTGTCAAAGCAGATTTGCAGCCCGGTGCAGTGGGAGAAGATTATCCGCAATATGGCTGCACAGGGAGCGGACACTTTCATTGAAATAGGTCCTGGCAAGACGCTTGCCAATCTGATTAAGAGAATCAGTCCCGAAGCGACGGTTTATACTGTCACGGAATATTTAGCGGAGGTAGAAACATGTTAAAGGGAAAGGTTGCAGTTGTGACAGGCGCCTCCAGGGGAATCGGTGAGGCAATTGCCTGTAAATTATCCTCTCTTGGTGCAGATATTGCAGTAATTTACGCTGGTAATAAAATTGCGGCGGAGAATGTATGCAAGAAATGTGAAGAAGAGTATGGCAGCAAAGCCAAAGCTTATCAATGTGACGTGTCGGACTTTACAACCGTTAAGCAGACGGTGGCAGATATCAAGGCAGATTTCGGTACAGTGCACATTTTAGTCAATAATGCTGGGATTACCAAGGATGGTCTCTGTGCTATGATGAAGGAGGATGACTTTACATCTGTGATTGACACAAATCTTAAGGGAGCATTTAATTTTATCCGGCATTGTATCGGCATGTTTCTTAAGAACCGTGAAGGCTGTATCATCAATATTTCTTCAGTAGTTGGACTGACTGGAAATGCCGGACAGTGTAATTATGCATCATCCAAGGCCGGGCTGATAGGGCTTACGAAATCTGTTGCCAAGGAGCTTGCACCGCGTGGGATTCGCTGTAATGCCATAGCTCCCGGATTCATTAAGACGGATATGACAGAATCCCAGGAGGAGAACCCATTGCTGGCGGCAGTTCCTTTGGGGAGGATGGGCGAACCCTCGGATATCGCACAGGCGGCGGCTTATCTGGCAACGGCGGATTATGTAACTGGGGAAGTGCTGCGCGTGGACGGCGGCATTGCCATGTAAGGAGAATTGATATGAGTGAAAATAGAAGAGTTGTTGTCACCGGACTCGGTGCAATTACCCCGGTAGGGAATGATGCGACATCTACCTGGGAAAGCCTGAAAAATGGCAAAAACGGTATTGGTGCTATCACACTTTTTGATACAGAAAAATTTAAGGCAAAGCTTGCCGCAGAGGTAAAAGGCTTTGACCCCAAAGAATATCTGGAAGTTAACGATGTCCTCCGCACCGACCGCTATGCGCAGTTTGCGGTGGCGGCGGCGCAGCAGGCAGTGGATGAGAGCGGAGTGGAAGGAACCGTGGAACCGGAGCGTTTTGCTGTTTTCTTCGGCACCGGGATTGGCGGAATCGGCACCTTTGAGAAGGAGCATACCAAGCTGATGGAAAGAGGGCCGCGCCGTGTATCCCCCCTGTTTGTGCCGATGATGATTGCCAATATGGCAGCGGGCATGATTGCCATCCGCCATGATTGCCGCGGAACTGCCATGCCGGCGGTTACTGCCTGTGCATCAGGCTCCAATGCTATTGGTGAGGCCATGCGCATGATTCGTCATGGCTATGCGGATGCAGTGATTACCGGAGGTGCGGAAGCCTCCATAAACGCTTCTGCAGTGGCGGGATTTGCCAACATGCTGGCGCTGTCGACCTCGGAGGATCCAGATGCGGCGTCCTTGCCTTTTGATAAGCGCAGGGGCGGATTTGTCATCGGCGAGGGTGCAGTTGCGCTTGTGTTGGAGGAGTATGAACATGCCAAGGCACGTGGGGCAAAGATTTACGGTGAAGTCTGCGGCTATGGCTCCACCTGTGATGCTTACCATATCACCGCGCCCCATCCAGAAGCCAGGGGCGGAGCCCGGGCAATGACCGATGCCATGGCGGAAGCGGGATATCATGAAGATGATGTCGTGTATGTGAACGCGCATGGAACCGGCACACCGATGAATGATGTCGTGGAAACGCTTGCCATCAAGAAAGCGCTCGGCGAAGCGGCTGCCAATGCCTATGTCAGCTCCACGAAATCAATGACCGGGCATATGCTCGGCGCGGCAGGAGCCTTGGAAGCATTGGCGTGTCTGCAGGCTTTGCGCGAGGGTATTATCCCGCCGACCATCAACCTGTCAGAGCAGGATGAGGAATGCGACCTGAACTGTGTGCCAAATACTGCAGTAAAAGCAGACATCACATTAGCGTTGTCCAATTCCCTGGGATTTGGCGGGCACAATGCCTGTCTGGCTTTTAGAAAGGTGTAAGTATGAATGAGACAGAGATTCGTAAATATGCAGGACTGATGCAGGAACTTGGGCTAACCGGCCTGGAAATTACGGAGAATAATAAAGTCGTGCGGCTGGAGCGTGCGCTTCCTGCCGTGGCAAAGGAAGTGGTGGCTGTGCCGGAAACGGCGGCATTGGCTGTATCTTCGCCTGTGTCCGCGGCAGACAGCATAGCAGATGATACAGCAGAGTATATCAGCGTAAAGTCTCCGGTTGTCGGCGTGTTCTATGCTGCGCCCGCGGAAAATGCCGACCCCTACGTTGCTGTTGGCGACCGCGTGAAGAAAGGGCAGACTCTCTGCATCGTGGAAGCAATGAAATTGATGAATGAAATCACTGCTGAGGAAGACGGCGTCATTGCGGAAATTTGCGTGACCAATGACCAGGTGGTCGAATATGGAACGGAACTGTTTCGCATAAAGAGGTGAGAACATGAATAGACAAGAAATTATGAAAATACTGCCGCACAGGGAGCACATGCTCCTTTTGGATGAGGTTGAGGAAGAAGACGGCGTTGCTGTCGGGCATTATAAAGTCCGCGGCGATGAATTCTTTCTGCGGGGCCATTTCCCAGGCAATCCCATCGTGCCAGGCGTGATTCTTTGCGAAATTTTGGCGCAGTCAGCCTGTGTGCTATTGCAGGAGGCAATGGATGAAGGGAAACTTCCCGTCTATACAGGGCTGAATAATGTGAAATTCCGTTCTCCGGTCAGACCTGGCGATACGATTGAGACGCAGTGCTATATCAAGCGGTCAAAGCATCCGTTTTATTTTGCGGAAGGGACCGTTACGGTGGATGGAAAATTATGCGCATCGGCTGAATTTTCTTTTGCAGTTATGGGAGAGTAACTATGTTTTCAAAAATATTGATTGCCAACCGCGGCGAGATTGCCGTGCGCATCATACGCGCCTGCAAAGAGATGGGCGTTGCCACGGTGGCAGTATATTCTGAGGCGGATAGGAATGCCCTCCACGTGGCATTAGCGGACCAAAGTTACTGTATCGGCAGCCCGGAGGCTTCGGAAAGCTACCTCAATGAGGAGCAGATTATCAGCGCCGCCATCCTGGCAGGGGCCCAGGCAATCCACCCGGGTTATGGATTTCTTTCTGAGAATGCCCATTTTGCACGGCTTTGCCGAAGAAATGGCTTAGTGTTTATCGGACCCGACCCGGAAAATATGGAGCGGCTCAGCGATAAAGCCGTCCTCAAAGAGTTAATCCGGGATACCGGGCTTACAGTCATTCCCGGCACGAAAGCAGTGATGTCTTTAGAAGAAGCAAAGCAGGCCGGTACGCAAATCGGCTATCCGGTCATGCTCAAAGCATGTGCCGGCGGCGGCGGGCGGGGAATCCGCCTGGTTCGTACAGAGGATGATTTGGAAGAATCATATTTACAGGCAACGAGTGAAGCGCTGCAGGCGTTTGGTGACGGCAGCATGTACCTGGAAAAATATATTTTTCCGGCACGTCATGTAGAGCTGCAGATTCTTGCCGATGAGCAGGGAAATGCCGTGTGCCTTGGCGACCGGGACTGTTCTCTGCAAAGGCGCAACCAGAAGCTGATTGAGGAAACACCATCTCCTGCCATCGGGACGGAGCAAAGAAAGAACATTATGGCGCTGGCGGTGGACGCAATCAAGAAAATTGGTTATGTCGGTGCAGGGACGTTGGAGTTCTTGCTGGATAAACATGGGAATTTCTGGTTTATGGAGATGAATGTCCGCCTACAGGTGGAGCATTCCGTCACCGAGATGCTGACAGGCATAGACCTTGTCAAATGGCAGATTCGCATTGCCGCGGGAATTCCCTTAAATTTCACGCAAAAAGATATCCGTATGCAGGGGTCGGCCATTGAATGCCGCATCAATGCTGCAAGCTGCGGGACGCTTGAGATGCTGCATATCCCAGGCGGTCCTTCTGTGAGGTTTGACACGTATCTGATTACGGGGACTGTCGTTTCACCTTACTATGATTCCTTGCTGGGAAAATTGGTGGTATTTGCCAAGACCAGGGAGGAGACGCTGCGCAAAATGCGGGCATCTTTGTGTGAACTGGTGATTGACGGAATTGCCACAAATATTGAGGAACAGCTTCATATTGTGGAAGACGAGAGGTTTACATCTGGAAATTATAATTTAACTTTTATGGGAAATGTATAAGGTAATACGGATAAAAGCGTTTCTTTAATAAAGATAAATTAGAGTAAAAAATATAATTAATATTTAAAATTATAAATAATAGGTGATAAGATGGCTTTGATTAATTTTTTGAAACCGAAAAACCAGTTAGAGGAGGGCGGTCGTACAGCAGCTCTCGTACAGCGGGATGAGGGGGAACCGGAGAAAAAGTGCCCCAACTGCCATAAGGACATTCCCTTGAGCCGTCTGTGGGCAAACCGCTTGGTCTGCCCCTGTGGCTACCATTTCCGCATGAAAGCCCGGCAGCGCATAAAAATGCTTGTGGATAAAGACAGTTTCCGGGAATTGTTTGCGGAAATGAAAGCGGGAAACCCCCTCAACTTTCCCGGATATAAAGAAAAGGCAGAAAATGTCCGTGCTGCGAGCGGTGAAGAAGAGGCGGTCATCTGTGGTCTGGCAAAAATTGGCAGACAGAAATGCTGCCTGTTTGTCATGGACCCCTATTTTATGATGGGAAGCATGGGGAGCGCTGTGGGCGAAAAAATAACATCATTATTTGAATATGCCATCAAACATCGCCTGGCGGTCATCGGTTTTACGGTTTCGGGCGGCGCCAGGATGCAGGAAGGGCTGCTGTCGCTGATGCAGATGGCAAAGACGAGCGCTGCGGTGAAACGCCACAGCGATGCTGGATTGCTGTACCTTGCCGTGCTTACGGATCCGACGACTGGCGGTGTTACGGCAAGCTTTGCCATGGAAGCGGATATCATTCTCGCGGAGCCGGGGGCGACTGTCGGCTTTGCCGGAGCAAGGGTCATTGAGCAAACGACCAGGAAATCTTTGCCCAAAGGATTCCAAAAGTCTGAGTTTGTGCTGGATCATGGGTTTATCGATGCAATTGTGGTTCGTACAAACCAGAAGAAGATGTTGGCGGAAATTCTGAAAATGCATAATGGATGCTGAAACTTTGTATCTGAAATCATAGAATTGAGAAACTGAAACGTTATCTTAGAAACCTTATAACAGGAGGGTGGTACTTTGAGCCTGATACCTTATAACAGAGTAAAACTTGCCCGCGACAGTGAAAGGCCTACGGGGCTTGACTATATCAGACATATTTTTAAAGGGTTCATGGAATTTCACGGCGACCGCCGGTTTGCGGACGACCATGCAGTTGTCGGCGGCATTGCCAGGCTGGATGGCAGCCCGGTGACAGTGATTGCCATTGAAAAGGGACATACCGCCAAGGAGCGCGCTTACCGCAATTTCGGTGCAGCCCACCCCGAGGGTTACCGCAAGGCGCTGCGCTTAATGAAGCAAGCGGAAAAATTTGGCAGACCAATTGTCTGTTTCATTGACACTTCCGGGGCATATTGTGGGATTGGCGCGGAGGAACGCGGACAGGGACAGGCAATCGCCGAAAACTTGATGGAGATGTCTACGCTCTGTGTGCCGGTCATTTCGATACTGATAGGAGAGGGCGGCAGCGGCGGGGCGCTGGGGCTTGCTGTTTCCGACCGTGTATGGATGCTGCAGAACGCGGTGTATTCCGTGATTTCCCCGGAGGGCTGTGCCAGTATTCTCTGGAAAGACGCCTCCAAGGCGGAAATTGCGGCAGCCAGGCTGAAGCTTACGGCAGAGGATGCCAAAAGCCTTGGCGTAATTGAGCGTATCTTATCGGAAGAAAATATCGGAAAGAAAGAATTTTATGAGCGAATCCGCACACTTTTAATAGAAGAAATCGGCGAATTGTCAAATGACCTCGACTTGGTGGGCAAGCGTTATGAGCGTTTCCGCCGTATTGGTGCAGATGTGGTAAATAAGGAGTAACTATGAGCATATATCAGAGATTTTGTACGGAAGTAATGGACAGTCAGGGCAATTTGGAGAAATTTACGCTCAGATATCCTGAAAATTTTAATTTTGGCTATGATGTTGTGGATGTGATGGCAGAGGAAACGCCCGATAAGACGGCGATTGTCTGGTGCAACACCGAGAATGAGGAGCATATCTTTACGTTTTCTGATATCAGAAAGTACAGCAATCAGATGGCAAATGTGTGGAAAAAGGCGGGGATTGCTCGCGGTGACAGGGTAATGGTAATCTTGAAACGGCATTATGAATATTGGTTTGCCGCGGTAGCGCTCCATAAGCTGGGCGCGGTGATGATTCCTGCCACCCATATGCTGACGGAGAGTGATTTGGTATACCGTATCAAAGCCTCCAAGGCAAAAGCCATTGTATGTACACCGCAGGACGAGGTTCCTGATAAAATTAAATCTGCACTAGATAAATGCAAAATGTCTGCACAACTATGGTGTGTGCAGGAAGATATAGAAGGATTTGAAAATCTTACGGCAAGGATGGCGGAAGCGGACAGTGAATTTTCACGCGTGGAGACTTTGGCATCGGACCCGATGATGATATACTTTACCTCCGGGACGACCGGCTACCCCAAGGGAGTCATCCATGATTATACTTATCCGCTGGCGCACATCGTGACGGCGAAGTACTGGCAGCAGGCAGAGGACGGCGGCCTTCATTTTACAGTAGCTGAGACTGGCTGGGCGAAGGCATCCTGGGGCAAGATATATGGTCAGTGGCTCATTGGCAGTGCGGTCATGGTCTATGATTTTGATAATTTTGAGCCCAAGCAGCTGACGTCTGTCATCAACCGTTATAAGGTGACCTCTTTCTGTGCCCCGCCCACTGTTTACCGCTATCTGGTCCGTAAAGGAATTCCAGATATGCCGACGTTAAAGCACGCATCCACGGCAGGTGAAATGCTGGCGCCCGAGGTGTTCCGCAAATTTACGGAACGTACCGGGCTGCCGCTCTGCGAGGGATATGGGCAGACGGAGACTACGCTGCTGATGGCGAACTTCAAGGGACAGGAAGCAGTGGAAGGTTCCATGGGCAAGATATCACCTTTCTATCACATTGAGCTGCGTGACAAAAATGGGAAACCTGTGCCTGTGGGAGAGATTGGCGAGGTTGTGATTGTGCCGCCGGAAAATGGCAGGCAGCCCGGGGTCTTTGCCGGATATCTTGACAACGAAAAACAGTACCGGCATGTGTGGCGCGGCGGCGTGTACCATACGGGTGATGCCGCA
Source organism: uncultured Lachnospiraceae bacterium (assembly GCA_947565885.1). Taxonomy (GTDB): domain Bacteria; phylum Bacillota; class Clostridia; order Lachnospirales; family Lachnospiraceae; genus Petralouisia. The sequence goes on along the minus strand of CANOHX010000107.1, from coordinate 68 downwards.
TATATGGACGAACGTGGGTATTATTGGTTTCATGGGCGTTTTGACGATATTATCAAGACGGGAGGATT
>CANOHX010000106.1 GCA_947565885.1 uncultured Lachnospiraceae bacterium | reverse complement strand
CATGCCATGGGGTTTCCCTGTTCCCGGTACAGATGGCAGTTTTTATAAACCTGGACATAAGTATCCTGCAATAAGTCCTGTGCATCTTCCCTGTTCATCGTGTAGGAAAGGAGAAATGCATAGAGCGGTTTGTATGTAATATCATACAATTCTCGAAACGCTTCCTGTTCTCCTTGCATAATACGTTCAAATATTTGGGCATCTATATGGACTTTACGTTTGGGAGTGTCTTCCTGCATTGGGATACCCCTTTCCATACCTCAACTCTCACAGGAGAATGAGTGCAAATTCTACCGTACTATTTCTATCCATTTCCCATAAAAAGCACCTCCTTGAATTATCTGATACTTAGACAATGCAAAAGAAGCACTTTTTATTGCGAAATATTTAAAAAAATATTCTATTTTTTAATTATACTGTCTGCACGCCGCGATGTCAATTTTTATCGGCCAAAATCAGCTGTAAATCCGCTATCTGCTCCTGGATGGATTTGCCGATGTCTGTATCCCGCACGCGGATTCTCTTCTCCTCCGTTTCAAAAATGTCTGTACTGGACTCAATGTCCTGGTTCTCCTCCAAAACTTTTCTGATGCTCTCAAACGGCTCATGCGCTTTCAGCCGCATTCCGTGGGAATTGTATATCAGGGTATAGCCTGCAATGCCCGTCTCCTTGTGGTAGGCTTTGCAGAACCCGCCGTCAATGATAATCAGCTTTCCATTGGCACGCACCGGAACCTCACCCTTGCTCACTTTCACCGGCGTATGCCCATTGATGATGTGGGACATGGGGGAAAACAGCCCAAATTCACGTAATATCATATTGCAGATGTATTCTTTCTGATAATAATCATAATACGGATTCCGTTTTTCTACAGTTATCTCCTTATCCTCAAGGTACATCCGCTCAAACGTTTTTATTTTCCTGCCGGAAAGCGGGGAGTTCTGTCCCGCCCACAGATAAAAAATAAAATCCTCTTCCGCCTCTGTCGCAGCAGAGAGGCAGACCTTGCGCACCGCCGCATCTGCAAAATCGAGATATTCCTTTCCTTTGTATACCTTATCGCCCAGTTGGATTCCCTCAAAATTTCCTTCCTCATCAAGCGGAATGCAGCCGTGATACAGGAGATTGCCGTTGAACTGGCGGTACATGCCGCCTTTCTCGCAGAGGAAGCGTACATGTTGGTGCAGTCTGCCGCTGTTCAGAAAACTCTGGCGTAAATCTGACAGCACCTCCTCTTCCTCCTGTGTCAGCCGGTAGGGATCCTGCCGGTCCACGGTGGGGAAATCCTTGCGGTTAAGCGGATATTCCCTGCCCTCAATCATCACCGTTCCCTTATCATAATCTATTTTCTCCAGCATCCGCCGGTCGTCCATCTGATATTCGGGATGCCTGGCAAACGTCTGCCCCTCCAGCTTAAATAGAATTACCGATATCGCCTGTTGTGCCGCGTCCATAATGTCTTCATCCTGATACCAACGCCCCGCAAACACGACCAGCGTCCGTAGGCTGATTCCATAGCCGCTCTCAAGCACCTGTATATTATGGTAACGTATATTATTCCTGACTACCGTCGCCACACAGGCGGGGACGCCCGCCGCCGCCCCCATCCACAGCACGTCATGGTTTCCCCACTGGATGTCCAGGGAATGGTGCTGCATAAGCAAATCCATAATTTTCTCCGGATGGGCTCCCCGGTCATAGATATCCCCCACGATGTGGAGATGGTCTACGGCAAGCCGCTTAATCAAGTCCGCCAACGCTATAATAAATTCATCCGCTGCATGGATATGGATTATCGTATCTATAATCTGCCTGTGGTATTCTATCTGGTTATTATCCTCGTCCACCTGCATATGCAAAAGCTCATCAATGATATAGGCAAATTCTTCCGGCATTGCCTTGCGGACCTTGGAACGGGTATATTTGGAGGAGACATATTTTGCCACAGTTATCAGATGCCGCAGCGTCACCCGATACCAGTCTTCTACAAGAATCCCCTGTTCTTTTAAGGCGTTGAGCTTCTCCGCTGGATAATAAATCAAAGTACAGAGTTCATTCTTCTCCTGCGGGCTCATCTGCTCTTCAAAAATCTTTCCGACTTTCTCTTTGATGACGCCGGAACAATTATTGATGATATGGCAGAATGCCTCATATTCCCCATGGAGGTCGCTCATAAAATGTTCCGTGCCCTTAGGCAGATTCAAGATGGCATTCAGGTTAATGATTTCCCGGCATGCCGCCTGCCTGGTGGGATACTCCTTTGATAAAAGCTGCAGATATTTCTCTTTGTCTCTCTCCATGTCATCCTCCATTCTTCACATTCCCGCTCATGCATATAGCAATGCAGCCCCTCATCTGAGAGGGGCTTTGCGATAGCTGTAAAATTGTCAATTACTATTTTATTTATTTAGGATGGCTCTTCTCACATAATCTATATTTCCTGCCGACATGCTGAACTCATCCAAACCGAGTTCCAGGAGTTTCGGAACCGCATTCACATCACCCGCCAGTTCTCCGCACATGCCTACCTTGCGATTATATTTATGCCCTGCGCAGATGATGGACGCTATTGCCTTTATTACCGCCGGATGGAAAGAATCATAGCGCGAGGCAATTTTTTTGTTCCCGCGGTCCACCGCCAATATGTACTGCGTCAGGTCGTTTGTCCCTATGCTGAAGAAATCTGCCTCCCTGGCAAACTCCTCCGCCAACAGCACGCTTGCCGGCGTCTCCATCATCATCCCAGTCTCAATATCCTCATCGAAAGCAACCTGCTCTTTTCGCAGCTCCTCCTTGCATTTCTCGACCATTTCTTTGGCCTGTACCAGTTCCTCCACAGAAATCATCATCGGGAACATAATGCGGATATGCCCAAATGCGCTGGCGCGCAGGATGGCGCGAAGCTGTGTGCGGAACAAATCCGGCATATCCAGGGAAATACGGATGGCACGCCAGCCCAGGAAAGGATTTTCCTCCGGTTCAAACTCATAATACGGCAGGCTTTTATCACCGCCAATATCAAGCGTCCGTATGGTAACCTCCTGCGGGCAAAGCTTTGCTGCTTCCCTGTATACTGCAAACTGCTCTTCTTCCGTGGGAAAATGCGTGTTCTCCATATACAGGAATTCTGTACGGAAAAGCCCAACCCCATCAATATTCTTATCCAAGGCAAGTTTGATTTCCTCCGTATTGCCTACGTTGATGCAGAGGGAAATGCGTTTACCCCCGGGCGTTACAGCTTCCATGGAACGGTATTTCCTGATTTCCTCCTGCTCCTGCAAATCTGCTTCCAAACGTTTCCTGTAGTCCTCCAGGACTGCTCCCTCGGGATTTATGGCAATCCTGCCGCTGCCCGCATCCATACAGATAAGGCTGCCGCTTTCGAGATTCTCTAAAATCCCGGACACCCCAGTCAACGCCGGAATTCCGTAATTCTTCGCCATAATTGATACATGGCTGGTGACGCCGCCCTCCTCAGTGATGATTCCCCTGACAAATTCCGGGTTCATCTTGACTGTGTCGGAAGGAAACAAATCCTTTGCCACCACAATCATCGGCTCACCGATAGCTGCTAAATCCTGCACAGCAATTTTTTTACATTTTAGCAGGAAACGTTTGCCAATGTCAAGGACATCTGCCTTGCGTTCCCGCATATATTCATCTTCCATCTGCCCAAAAATCTCTGCTACTTCCTCCACAGTCTCAGCTATTGCCTGCTGCACATTTTTCTTGCCGGACTTAATCCTTCCTATCACGCCTTCCTGCAGCGTATAATCATCAGCAATCGCCAAATGCGCCGCGAAGATAGGATTTTCCTGCGACAGCTGCTCCAGCTCTGCCAGCACTGCTTGTTTCACCTCCTGAAACTGCATCTCTTCCTGTTGGACTTTGCTTTCCTCAACCGGATAGCTGTCCGGCGTCAAATCTACTTCGCGGTAAATATACGCCGGTGCAATGGCTATCCCCCGGGAAGCAGTCTTTTCTGCTTTCATCTCTGTCATGGCTATTCTCCTAACCCGCTTTCAATCAATTCCACCAACTTCTGCAAATCTTCTGTCTCCGTATCTCCCTCACACTGAAGTTCTATTTCCGTCCCGCATTTGATTCCTGCTGCCATCAGGTTTAAGATGCTTTTCACCTGAACTTTTTTCTCCCCAAGCATAATCCAAACGTCGGAATTGCATTTCATAGCTGCCTGTGCCAATATTCCCGCCGGTCTTGCATGAAGGCCGGATTCATTCTTTATTACTAATTTCTGCGATACCATAGTATTTTCCTCCTGACTGCAATTTTAGCTGAAAACCCAAACAATATTTTCCTAACTTAAATCCACGCGAAAGTGCTTAAACAATATTTTCCTAATTTATATTTACGTTAAAGTGTTCAAACAGTATTTTTTCTGCTTGGGCATTCCACATGCCGCGGTTTTTCTTGCAGGCTTCATCCAATTTAGCGAATAATGGGTCCGTCTTCCCCAACTCTGCAAAGTCATCAATCGCCGTCAGCGGCATATCAAACTGTGTATAGGTCAATTTTTTGCCGCCCGGAATCTTCGGCAGATTCAAGGTAGCCTCAGCAATGCTGTCAATTCCGCCTACATGGGTCACCATAACCGCAGGTTCTATCTTTCCGGCAGCAGCCAGGCGGTTTGCCTCAATCAAATCATCGTTATTGCCGCCTGTCGTTCCCAGGATATGCGTGCTTGTATAATGGGCATTGTAGAGGTTGATTTCCGCCTTGAACTGGTTATCCGTGGGACCAGCAAAAAAGTTCATGCAGCCATCAAAGGCAAGGAGTTTATCCCCCATCTCTGCAACCTGGCGAACCGGTACATAGACAAATACATCATCGTATCCATGACCATCTGTGATTGCCAGCAATTCTTCCACCGGGTCTTTCATCTTGGCTGTATTCACATAGAGAAGCTCCACACCGTTCTTTTTTGCCTGTTCCTCGGGAATCATCTCTTTGGCCCTGGCAATTTTCTCGTCACTGACCTCCGTAACCACAATGCGTTTCGGCTTATTCTCAAACTGTATCCCATAGCTGACCGCTCCAAGCCCCATTGGCCCGCAGCCGCCCATAATCAGGATATTTCCGCCTTCCTTCGTTCCCATCGCATGCTCATAATTCCGTTTGTTGGTATGGTAATTGGCATGGTAGCCCCCGATAATGCAGCTCATAGGCTCCCCCAGAGAGGCCTCAAAAAAGCTGTCCCCATCATATTCCATCAAACAGCCCAATTCCATTACCTCATGAGGGATAATGCAATAAGTACATGCACCGCCAAAATATTCATAAGAATACCCGGGAGAGGCAAGGCTACCTTTATAATTCAATGCCGGCTGCTGTGCAAATTTCTGACCAGGCTTAAATTGGTCCTGCCATTTTGCACCCACCTTTACAATTACCCCTGCAAACTCATGCCCAACAATAATCGGGTTGGTATCAATGTTCTGCGGCGCCCTTTTATGTTTTTTCCCCTGTTCCACCAGCTTGTAAGTAGACATGCAGATACTGTCGCTGATTACTTTCACCAGTATTTCATCCTCTTTTATTTCCGGCAATTCAAATTCTTCTAACCTTAAATCCCTTGCTCCATACATCCTGACTGCTTTCGTCTTCATACTACTCTTCCTTTCTGCGCAACTGTTTTCACGATTCTTCACCTGGCTTTTAGCCTTTCTCTAAGAAAATATGGAATAAAACAGCGTTTATCTGATTTTTTCCACTACTACCTGCTCAAGCAGGGAATCCACTGTTCTTCTGGAAGGGGGCTTCGTACCGATAGTAGTGACCGCCCCCGCCGATACCGCCATACACATCCTCACCGTATCTTCCGGTGAGAGCCCTTCGCTCCAGGCATAAGAGAGCGCCGCCACCATGGCGTCTCCTGCACCGACGGTAGAATGTGCTTTCACTTTCAGTCCCGGGCATTTCACTTTATACCCCTCTTGCAAAAACATCGCACCACTTTTTCCCATGGATACGGCTATCGTGGAAATTCCTTTTCTCATCAGCCGCTCCGCCACCGTTAAAAGCTCCTGCTCTGAAGCGATGTAATCCATGCCAGCATACTGCTCCAGCTCCACCTTGTTGGGTTTAATGATATCCGGTCCCGCTTCCAATGCACTGGTAAACAGTTCTCCATCTGCATCCAACAGGACCTTTGAACCTTTCTTGTGGACCAGTTCAATAATTTTACGGTAAATGTCCTTTTTCACTCCCTGGGGGACACTTCCTGCCAACACAAACAAGGTATTTTCATTGGCATAGCTTTCCAATTTATCAAATAGCGCACGTACATCCTTTTCTTCCACGACCGGTCCCGGCTCATTTAACTCTGTCAGTTCACCTGTTTTTTCAAATACCTTGGTATTCGTCCTGGTCTCGCCGGACACCTCAATAAAATCATTTTCTATCTCCCATTCATCCATCACGCTGCGGATAATCTTCCCTGCGCTGCCGGCAATAAATCCGACCGCAATGCTTTTTCCTCCAAGTTCATGGATTGTCTTGGATACATTGATTCCCTTTCCGCCGGCATCCAACTCCACATGACGGATTCTGTTGAGCCCGCCTCTCTCCAAAGCGTCAATATCAACGGTCTTATCAATGGCAGGATTCATGGTTACCGTAACTATCATGATGCTTCTCCTCCTTTTAACATCTCATATACGACTTCTTCACTGCCTGAAATCAGTTTCTCCATGCTCCCCTCTTCCAATGCCACCTCGGCAATGGCGGACAGAATCTGCAGGTGCTCTTCCCCCACTCCTGCAATTCCGACTACTACTTTTACCTGCTCGCCGCCCCAGTCTGTGCCATCCGGAAACACCATGACCGCAATGCCGGATGCTTTCACGTCTTTTTTCGCTTCCTCCACGCCGTGGGGCAGCGCCAGCTCATTGCCCATAAAGGTAGAAAACGATTCCTCCCTCTTTACCATGGCGTCCACATAGGATGGGCTTACATACCCGGTATCCACCAACATCTGCCCTACCGCACGTATGACGTTTTCTTTCGTATCCGCCTTACAGTTGACCCGGACATTTTGCGGATATAAAAGTTCCAATTTGTTTCCCTCTTCTTTCTTCGCTTTCTTAAAAAACACTGCAGCTACCTCCTTTTCCTTATCCTGCTTTCTCTTTCTTATGCCTCTATTATAGGAGCCCTGCAGGCTGTTTTGCAATTCAAAGAAGATGGGCTTTGACACTATCCAATGGTGTCAAAATTATAGGAAACGCATGAAATGTGTGCGTTTCCTATATCTTAATTGCTATATCTTGTTTATATATCCATTAAAAAATTTCCGCAGATGCCTTGACAGCGCCTCACGGATTTCTTCTTTCTCCCCGCCGGTAATCGTCATCAAGAAATCATAGTCTTCTATCAGCACACTGCTGACATAACCAAGGATTTCGCTGTTTACGCGAACATTTTCGTCCACCGGAAGCAGCATGACAATCACCAGGCTGATGCCCTTAAAATATGGATTGCGGAATGCCTTCCCGTCCCTTGTGACGCAGACACTGAAACTGGGGCGTACTACCCCTTTGCTTCTGGTATGTAAAAGAGCAAAGCCAAATTCTGCAAAAATCTGGCTTCCCAGACGTTCACGTTCTTCAATGTCATCCTGAATCATTGCCTGACGGTCCCTGTAAGGCGACATTTTTCCAGAAATCGCCGCCACCAGTTCCGTGAACGTAATATCATTGCTGACTTTAAACACTTCCAGATACTGGAGAATTGTTTTAATCTGCATAGCAAGGACGTTAACCTGTTCCAACTCAATGGTAAATTTCGTATCTCCTTGTTCTTTTCTGGCAATCCTTTCATAATAGAAAACTTTCTGGCGGATTTTCTCCATATCCTCATTGCTCAGCAAAGGGTTTACCAGCAGCACATCTGCCTCCAAATTCCTTAAATTGATGCTGCTGATGAAAAAATCAACCTTACTGGCGACATAAGGCGTAATATCGTTCTGCCCATACGCTTCCATCTGTATGCTTTCCTGAAAAACTTTTTCTAATTTAGAGAGCATCAGCCTGGAAATGCCTATTCCGCTTGCACAGACAATCCCCACAGAAACCTGGCGAAGCTTCTCTTTCCTCCCTTCCATCCGTACCTGTGCCGCACCAAAATGAATGGTCAAAAAGCCAATCTCCGTCTCCGGTATTGGCTTTCCAATCCATTTTTCCAAAACGGCTGCCGCCATCCTGCTCCTCTCAAAAATATCTGGATACGATTTCTTAATCTCCTCCAACACTGGATTGGATATTTTCATATCGTATGCCAGACGGATAAAGGTAGGCTGCAGATGCGCCAGCAATCCTTGAATGAATTCATTATCCTGTTTAATCGCAAATGCGTGTTCCTTATCGTACGCATTGATCATCTCATTGATAAGGTTTAAAAGTTCCCTGCGTTCCACCTCAATGGTTTTCTGTCCGTTCCATTCAATGCTCTGGTGCTTCGCCCCTTTGATATGAAGGCAGACATATGCCGTCTCTATCCTGGGGATTGCAACGGCAAATTCCTCTTCCAGCTTTCTTACAATTTCCTCCGCCAGCCGATAGTCATCATCTTCCGTCAGATCCATACTCCAGTCGTCCCTCTGCTCAATAATCTCATTTTTGAGGATTCGGCTCATAGCAATAGACACATGGAGCACCAGCCCTACATAGGAATTCTCTGTCAGCGTCAAAACCCTGTTATCATCCACGCTCCCCAGACAGCTGACCACCCTCTTTAAGACATCATCTTTAAGAATCCTCCCCATGCCGCCAAGGTCCAATCCCATCCCTGTCAGGTCGTCATTCACTTCATAAGATTCCCGGAGCATCCTGGTGTCGATATTTTCCTCTATAAACGCCCGGATAGCCCTGCGGTAATTTTTTTCCGTACCACTGACTTCAATTCCGCTTCCAGGCTTCCTGGTAACAATCAGCTGATAATTCCTCAGCCATCCCTCTACCGCTTCCAGATCCGTGCTAACCGTCGCTTCGCTCACCTTAAACTGGCTGGAATAATAAAACAGCTTTTTTTGCCCCTTATCTTTCAATATTTCTAAAATAAGGCGCTTCCTCCTCTCTTCCCTGTTGCTGACATCGTAGCTGTCCGTGCCCTGCAGTTCCTCTGATAAGCGTTTCTTGCCTTCCCCGTCTCCAGAAAGCCAGACACCTTTGCCAGTCTTCGTCTCAAATGTAAGCCCATATGGCTTTAAACTGTTGCCTATATACTCCAATTCGCGCTGTACTGTCCGCTTGCTGACCCCAATCCGTGCCGCAAGCTCTTTCACAGGAAGAGACTGTTCCTCCTGCAGCATAATCAGAAGAATTTGTTTTAAACGCGGCGTCAGTTCCATATCTGTCATCATCCTTCTCTCATAATTTCCATAATTTTCTGGGCAATCGCTGCATATTCGGACTGGTTTAAGAGATTTTCCACAGTATAAACCCTCTCCGTTTTCAGCACAGCTCCCGTCATCTCCATGAAGTCTTTCTGACATACCGCCAGCAATAAATCTTTCGGTATTGCATCCACCGGATATGCCTTCACCTCAATCCCCATGATCCCAAGCTCCTGCAGTTTCCTCCGAAATAACGTCGCCCCCATAGCGCTGGAACCAAGTCCCGCATTGCAGATAAATCCAACTTTCACCTTCAGCTGTTCTCCCATCTCTTCCTCCTGCGGAAAGAAGCCGGCAAGAGTAGATATGCCGGCAGATTCCTTCGCTATTATACTGTTAAGTTTCGCAAACTTATGTAAAATTTTTTTCATATACAAGCCACCCGATATGGTTCTTATTTTCGTGGACAGTATATCATATGATTACATTTTTTTCTACTATTCCCTTGCTTTCTTTAAATCCGCAATAAGCTGGTCATATTCCGGTGCGGCCAGGAAATTGGTAATCAAAATCAGTTTTGCCCTGGGATTGCTGTGCGCAGCGCGTTCCCCAAGTTCCTGGTGCGTAACGACAATATCAATATCTGCCGGAAT
>CANOHX010000105.1 GCA_947565885.1 uncultured Lachnospiraceae bacterium | reverse complement strand
TATCTACAGGACCAACCATAACGCTCTCTCCCCTCATAAGCTCTCGCGAAAGGAAACGAACCGTTTCATCAGCGCTAATAAATGACTGGTGTTCCACCTGATACCCCCAGGCAGAAATTGCCTTATCCAAGCCCCTATTCGGGTCGCAAAACGGTGTCAGCAAATGGTCAAATTTAGGGTATCTTTTATGTAAAATCCCAAACGGTACCGAAGTCGATATCTCAAACAAATCTATGTCCCCCAGGCTACCGCCAACTAAATTCAAAAAGGCATATGACCCACAACATATCTGATTTCCCAAAAATTCAGCAATCATAACCATCTCTTTCCTTTTTCAGCCGTTCCATATCAATTTTTCCATTCTCATTTATGGAAAATGGCGTCTTATATACCCTTATTTCTATCTCCCTCAAAATGGGATAATAAACTGCCAAGTGCATACGGACCTTATCTTCCATATTGCGCGCCGAAGATACAATACATACACAGACGTGCTCCTCCCCACTGTCTGCCTGCACTCCAAATACAGCGCACTCTGTTACACCTTCTATCCGCCCTACCGTATCTTCTATTTCAACACAGCTAATCCGATATCCGCGAATTTTCATAATCCTTTTTTTGCGCCCTTTGAAAAAGAGATACCCATCCTCATCAATTAAAAACAAGTCACCAGTATAAAGGATATTATTTCCTTTTCCCCCCAACACGAAATACCGCTCTGTCTCACTCCCGGCATTCCAATACCCATCCATCACATTAGGACCGCATACCACCAACTCGCCAATCCCTGTTTCCAACTGCACATCCCTTAAAGATACCTCAGTACCCGGCAAAGGAATCCCACAAGAACCCCTTTTGCTCTTTAATATACCTGCATCCAATGGCATAATGGATACTCTTTTACATTCTGTCAGCCCATACATTGGAATGATAAAAGTCTCTGGAAATACTTTTTCCAGACGCTGAATCAAAGAGACCGGAAATAATTCTCCCGTGCTGGTAATATAACGAAGACTTGGCGTGTGAATACGTTCCATCATTCTGGTCTTTAGCAAAAGTCGAAACAAAAACGGCATCCCCGGCCATCCAGTAATACCATACTTTACAAGCATACCTGGAATTTTCTGGAAGAGACGTCCGGGAATCAGAAATAAATGCGCCCCCGCAGAGAACGTCAAAAAGATTTGATACAGACCATAATCAAACGAAAGGGGCAGAGCGGATAAAATTCTGTCACTGCTTACATGCCCCAGCATTTTATTTATACCGTCAATGCAAAATATAATCTGCTTGTAACGCGCCACAACACCCCTGGGGCTGCCTTCACTTCCAGAAGTATAAATTATATACCCTATGCAGGAACTATCAACCTTAGCACGAGCCGATATTTCATTCCCGGCAGCATCCGTTTTAGAATCAAGCCACCCCGCAACACTGTCTGCCTTGATGAGGACTGGTATCCTCCCCTGCCGCCAATGCTGCAAATCATCATTACCGGCAAATATCAATTTGGGTTTACAGTTTTCCACGATCCTGCGATATTGTTCAAATCCTATTTTGTCACTAATAGGTATTATGATAATTCCACCGGCAATGCAGGCAAGTATCAGAATCACCGTCTCCAAGTCATTGCCGCTGCTAATCAAAATGCGGTCCCCACTGCTAATCCCATACTCCTGCAACGCAGATAAAACCAGCCTTGAACTGACATTTAAATCCCTATAGGAATAACACTGTCCCCCAAGAGTCAACGCCATATGCCCTTCTTCAAGATGCGACTCTATTAATTGATGATACAACATATTTACCAACCTCTTGTATGCTTCATATATTCCAGTTCATCCTCCAACAATTCCGGTGCAATCTTAAACGCCTCTGCCATCATGCGGTACTGACGCTCTATTTCTGGCATGTCTATTTCCTCCGGCTGATCCAACAATTTCTCTTTCCAGTCACTTTTACAATCACAGGAATATTCCTGCAAGATGTCCAACGTTTCTTTCCTCATACTGTTTTTGTATTCTTCCAACAACACAAGGACATCAGCATAACAGGCATCACAGGTACTCGGAGAGGCAATTATTCTCCAAGGTTCTTCATAATAATTTTTGTACCAGGAAATCCTCGTTATATCTTGCACCTCCGGCTCCAGCCGGACCAGAATCTCGACAAGGCTCCATAGAGAAACCGGAGCGTATTCTTTATGCCCATACAGCCATGATGCCAAAGTCCCTGGCTTCACATGATAAGGAAACAGGACTATGCTGTCCGCTCCCCACGTTAATGATTTATGTATGGATTTTATGGCATGTTCAATTGCCATCCGCTCACTCATAAAAGGAATTCCTATCCCTATATTTGCTACCGCATACATTCCTGCATCTTTTATCATTCGGATTGCATGCCTGTAATCTTCCGTCACCATTCCCTTATTCACACAATTGCGCAAAACCCAATCATCGCCACTTTCGATTCCCAATTCTACACACTGTAATTCGGCATTGAACGTCTGTTTCAGCCTTGCCAGCCCCTCTGCTGTAATCAAATCCGCCCGTGATTCCGTAATCAATGTCTTACACCTGATATGCTTCCACAGCTTTCCCAATTCTGCCATCATATGCTCTGATACTTCATTGGAATCTAGTATATTGCCAACCGGGCTGATTACAAATTCTTCGTAATCTTCCGGCATCTCAGATAAAATTTTCTTCAGGTTTTCCAGAATTTTCTCTTCAGGTACCCGGTTTCCTTTGCCATAATTGCACATGGTGCAGCCACCGCCGATATCATGGCTGCAGCCACGAGTCATAAACCATACATCCCCAAAATTACCGTTATTAACCCTCTCAATCCGATAATTTGCCAACAGTTCCGGGGGAAAGAAATCCCTGTCCTGATAAATCTGTCTGGTAACCTGTTTTAAAACCTGATTTTCTCTCTCTTTTACCATCTTACTTAACTCCACATTTATCTGCTATGTACTGGCACAGGCTGCCAATCGAATAAAAACATTTTTCAAAGTCGTCGTTGATGGGGTCAAACTCAAAATGAAATGCATCTTCAACAGCAATCTGCAGACTAGCCATTTCTAGCGAGTCCAAGCATAAGTCATATTCCAGCCTACAACCATCGGCAAGATTCCTGTGGAATTTTCCCGTCTCACGATTAATTAAAATATGCAGATCCTCTTTAATCTTTTCCTTGCTTATCATAGTATCCCCTGTCCCCTCTTCTAAAATTGTAAAAAGTCAATTTCTTCCACCGCCCGCAGGACTTCCAGCCCGCTGTTTTCTCTGCGGAGCAGGATAGCCGGCTTGGTGCGGCTGAGAAAATCGCTTCCACATTCCGTTACCGAATATGCGCCTGCCAGCCCAAAAACCAAGTATGCGCCCGGTTCTGTTTTTTTCAGCTTCACCCTCCTAGCCATAATATCCTGCGCCGTACAAAGCGATCCGCACACTGTCACGCTTTCCTCATCTGCACACATATCAGCGCCATGGGATACGCTTTTTATTTCCGGGGTTTTTCTTCCGGCAACAGCGCCATAATAAGTTAATTGATGTGTGCCCCCATCAATTAATACTATTTTTCCTCCGGCCCTGGCTTTACAGTCGATGACCTTGCTGACATAACAGCCAGCCGATGCCACGAGAATCCGCCCAGCCTCATAGACTATGGAAATTCGTTCCGACAAAGTTCTCACACATTCTGCTAATGTTTCATAGGCTTTCTGATATTCCGCCCTGTCATCCTCCAAAAAATATGGCACCGGCGCCCCTCCTCCGAGTTCAACAAGTTCTAACTTATTTCCGGTCCTTTCTTCTATTTCGTCCAACGCGTTTTCCAAATATTGAAACAGTTTCTTTACCTCGCCTGCAGATTTCTTCTGTGTTCCCGCATAAAAGTGGATTCCTTCAATATGCAATGCCTGACTGCCGCTTTTCCTCTCCAAAATATGTACTATCTCTTCCATGTCCATGCCAAATTGATTACCGCTGGTAAGACGTAGGAGGACATTTATTTTCCTGGAACTGCCCTTGGCACATTCCTGCACCATCTTCCATTGGCAAAGAGAATCAATTGATAGCCGCTGGACGCCTTTTTGTAAGGCTATTCCTATCTCTTCCGGCGTTTTCAAAAGTCCGTCCAAGGTTACCTTATCTAAATCCCATCCATTTTCCATGACTTTTTTTAATTCTCCCGGCGAACATATTTCCAAACAGTCTACATACTCTTTCGCACACTCTGCCAGCCATGGATTTGCTTTCATGGAATAGGAGAGAAAAACTTTATGCCCAAGCGCTGCCCGCAAATTACTGATATTCTCCCTCAATTTTCGGGCATCAAACAAATAATATGAACTGCCGCCATTTTGCTCCAATCTGGCAAGTTCACTATATTCCAAAAGATTTATGCCTGAATCCGTCAACTTTATATACTCTGAATTTCTCATAAAATAACTCCCAAATCTGATTGTTTATCGTCTGAAATGTTTCCAAATCTTCTGTATGCTTCACTTCGGATACTTTTGAAAACAAGCGTTTCACTTCTCTCTGAAATGAAATATCTTCGCACAAAGCATCAAGTAAATTTGCGATTTCTGCCATCTGCCTCAAATAATGGTTCAAAGCCATATGCAGACTTGTATGCGCTGAACTGCATGATTGATAATGCGCGCAAAAGTCATATTCCCCAATACTATTCGGCTCCCCACTATGCATTTTATAACAGTTAAATCCATTTATTAAAACTGTCTCCCAATCTACTCTCATGCTCTGGCCTTTCATTTTCCAGGGTGGCATCCAGATTACAAACTCTCCCCATTTGAGCACCTTATCCACATCATCAGCTTCTTCATAATATAGTGGTATCCCCAAAGGGTCTGTAATTCCTATGCAGCTATCTCCATCGTATTTCACAAAAAAGTACTGCTGGTTCCCCTGGTAAAACCGATCCTGCAGATGGACAATCGATGTTGTCTCCCTCACTGGGCCGATTACGCACCCTTCCTGCAGAAGCCTCTGAAACTCTTCTATAGATAATTCCGTATTCTCAGCACATTTTATGATGTCTTCACCTGCAAATATACAGCTATTTACATTTTCTATCGCTTGAGGCACCTGCATTGCCGTCTCAAACCACCACTTTACGTCTTTTTTGCATTCCATGCAAAAAGCCCGTCCCGAGATACAATCCAGAAAAGGCATCTTCTCATATCCCCTTTCTGTAAAAAGAAATTCTACCGCATAGGCAAACGTATCTCTCTTTTTTCCATAATACCACATTTTTCCTCGCTATCCCATAACTATCTTCCGCAATATCTCTAAGGAAATACAGATTAAATCAGCATTTCCCTATCAGTCTTTAAAATTTGCACTTAATTACTTTAGAAGCCTGCTTATGCAACGCACGCCATTTTATGCCAGTCCCCCTAAAATCTATACCTACAACTACTGCACCATGAAACATCTGCTCAGTCAAGCCAACCGTTCCCTTAAAAGAGATTTTTTCCAAATACGACTTTTCAAAAACAGATCTATTCGATGGCTCATCCGCTAGCGCATTGAAAGTCTCTTGATTTCCCTTAAATATCACCTCTTCCCACGCTTTGAGAATCTCCGGTTTGCTCTGGCCGCCATTCTCCGTATTAAGAAACAGGCATTGCTCAAAACTGGTTCCCACAAAACGGCTTTTTGAAAATTCAGCATTTTTAAAGACGGAACGGTCAAACTGAACATAATCAAAAAAACAGCGTTCCCATTTCGTCCGGTTAAACAGGCAGTTTGTCATATCCGCATTACAAAATCTGTTTTTACGTCCAGTTGCGCCCGTAAAGATACACTCACCTACCTGGGAATCGCTCATATCCACATGGGTTAAGCTGCACTCCGTAAAATCTACATTGCGAAGAACAGACCGGCAGAACATTGGATTCGGAACGTCAATCCCCGATAACTCTTCCTCTGGAACAACCGGCAGAACCTTTACATTTTTAAAAGAAGCTCCAGTTGCCATAATTTTATTCCAGTTTCCGCCGCCAATTTCACTATTGGATAAATCCACCTTATGCAGACGCGCTTCTTCAAAACAACAATCTTTCATAACCGCATTTACCAAAACAGCTCCGCTGAAATCCGCTTTTGAAAAGTCCGTATTTAGCAGCCTGGAATTTGAAAACATAGCATCGCTAAAGATTACCAGCTTTGCACAACAGGACTTCCACTTATTATAATATAGCTGTGCCTTATCAAAGGAAGAAAGCTCAAAATCTACCCCCTGCATTTCAGAATTTGTAAATTTTACCCGGTTAAAATTACCTTCTGCCATATCAAAATAATCATTTTCTTCTTTGCTGCCTTCTCCAAGCCTTTCATATAGGATTGTCGAATTTCCCAAATTGCAATTATAAAAATTGCTACAGCTAAGCTTTGTCTCCCCATCAATCCAAATACCTTTTTCCGTCAGGCTGCCACCCAAACGTATCTGGCTCATCAAGGCGTTTGCAAAATTTGCACCATTACAATTACTGCCCTTAAGGCTTATATTTCGCAAATCGCAGCCGGAAAAATCCGTATTCTGCAAATTGCTCTCCCCAAAAAACTCCATAGAAGACAAATCCATATCCGTAAAGCGTTCATTGGCCAGGCGCCTCTCTTTCAGATATTTCTCTATCTTTTCCAGCTTTTCGATTTGCCGTAATCCGGGAGTTAAATTCGCCTTCCTTTTGACATTGCGGGAATTCTGAAGATGAATAACCGCATTCCTCCAACGAATCAGTTCATCATAAAACTTAACCAAATTTTCGGCATTTTCCCATTTATCAGATTCTTCATCTGCTTCCAGGGCATCCGCCCCCACCATGGCAAGTAAATCTCTATTTGCCAATGGGTATACCTCCTGGACATGCACGCTGTTTTGTAATATTCTCTGAAAAATCATTTCCAGACTGTTCACTCGTTTCAGCATCTGAGGTAATTTTACCTCTTCATCAGCCAAATCCACAGTATACTTCAGTATCCTTTTAGTATATTTGTCTATGTACCTCTCATGAAAAAACAATACCCAGTTTAAATAAAGCATCCACATAATCAATTCTGTCGAAAGAACACAAAGAATAAAACCGCACTCCAATTTATAATTTGCAATCCCTCCCTGCTCCAAAAGTTTTCCTAACATAAATATGCTGACACTGAGAACACAGATTAGCACTGTAGACCACAAGGCGACGGAAAACTTAAATCTTGTGCGTTCCAGATAAATATCAATAAATGAGCTATCATTAGGAAACTGACGCTGCTGCCCATGCATATCATTCACCTGAAACGTATAGGAAGCAGCCGTAAGTCCAAAAAACGAAATCAGAATCGTTGTAATAATCGGCATTACAATATCAACATCGTCACATGTGATAAAGGACACCCATGCGCTCTTTCCGCACATTACAACAAAAAGATTAAAGATATCAATCAAAATGCATACAATCAAGTATGCCAAATTTGATTTTTTATCCCTAGGTCCTGCCCCGCTATTTATTCCAATTCCATCACACTTGCAAAAACTCCTGAAATAAAGAAGGCCCTGCGCTAACATAAACGGCAGAAGAAGCACGATGCCCATCAAAATCTCAGAAGTACATTCTTCTTTCAGTATACCCAGCAAATTCACTCCACTCTTCCTCCCGGCAATGGCATTTCATTGCCTTTGTCCTCATATTATCAATCAATTGATTTCTCCGGCGTCCCGACTCCGCCTGTAAATATTGTTGGTAAAACGAAAAAAGCTCCTCTCTGCAATCAGGGCAGCATCGCGGAGGAACCATTCTCGGGAATTCCTCTGAATAAATATCCGTTCTCTCCCCATACCACGACAAGCCCAGGCACGCCATTTCCTCTTCCTCCAACACCTGGCTTAGCGCGTGCAATGCAGCAATTACCCGCCAATGGCTGATTGGACGGTACAGTCCTTCATTCATGAAACGGTACAGTGCCGTATAGGGTTTCACATTCACCGGAAACAGGACAACATGAGCCGCCCCCTGCTGGAATGCCCACTGCACAGAAGAAACAACGTCCGCTATCTGCTCTGACGGCGTAAGAAAAGGACTTCCCAGCAATACATTCAATATTGTCATAAAGCCCATCTGGTTAATATGCATCATTGCCTGTTTCAAATTGGCAATTTTTAACTTTTTATTCAGATATTTTTCTCGCACTTTATCACTCAGAGATTCAAAACCAAGCTCAATATAAATCTTTTTGTCCGGAAGATACTCTTTTATCTCTCGCAATTTCTCCTCGGTAACTGTATCACAATGTGTCTCAAACCCTACCATCTGAATAGGAGATTCCCTAAGCCTCTGAAGGATAATCCTGAAACACTCCGAAGAAATCTCATACTCGTCCAGCACGCTGCCATATGTACCAATCAATATTTCTGAAATCTCCCGGCTATTAAACAACTCTGATTCCCTGCAGAAATTTGACACCTGCTCCGCCGTCAGCTCACTGCCGCATCCATAATCGCACATGATGCATGAGCCCATATCGCTAAATCTGCAGCCCCTGCTTTGAAAACAGAGCTGCACAAAGCCCGATTCTCTACCCCATACAGTAGCTACTGAGTCAGGCAAGGCATGCGGACGGTCCATGTGAGCTTCTACATTGATAATATCTAAGTTAAACATCCTTTCTCCTTCATACAGACCAAATCAGACAAGCATAGGCTCTGTCATACTTTATCTATCCACCGGGAAAATATTTCGTCCTCTTATCAATAACAATATAACTTTATCATAATATAAACCGTTCATCAAGAACTGCTACAAAAATTTACCTGCCAGTTTATGTACCTGTTTTATTTCTCTGGAATTTAAATCCCAGGAATCCAATTCCGCCGCAACGTAATCAGGGAATTTTTTACTGATATCCTTCAAGGCATTGCCTATGGATTTTCGAACATACTCACTCTCATCCTCTTTATGTTCAGATAATAACCGAATTGCTTCTTGTGGATTTTCCTTAAAATAAGGGCGGCCCGTCCACACCCTTAATCCCTCGGAAACGGCCCTGCGAACATTGGCACAATCACTTGCGAACCATTCCCGGATCAGCGGCAATGCGTTTTCATAACCAATAACCTTACAATGATTGTCAAATGCCATCGCCAGTATCTCCTGCACCTTCCAACTGTCATGCTGGCTCACAGTATCCTTTAAAAGTGCCAGCGCAGCCGGAAATTCATGCGCGGAATATCCCAAAAGGAAAACGCCAACCTCCTGAATCTGGAAATTGTCTGACTGGTATAGCTCACGCCCCATTGCATAACATTCCTCCAGAGAATGGGACTTATAATATTTCTCCGCTTCTGTTTTTACAAGTTTGAGACTGTCCTTTTCTGGTATCAAATCTGCTAAATATTCCATATAATCACTCATTTTTCTGTCTACTTCCCATAATTTGAATGTCATGTGGCTTCCGATGGCTGCATGGCATGAAACAGCCGCTCCTCAATCTCCACCAATGTATTGGCATAATCCTTTAATTCCTCCGCCAGCCGTTTCCTTCCAGTCCCCTCTTGCTTCTTATATAAAATCCGGTGTTCCATGCTTGCCCAAAAATCCATGGACATTGTGCGGAACTGAATTTCTACAGGAAAATATTCCATTCCATCCAGACAGTACACCGGGATTCCCACAATCACATGGTAGCTTCGGTAACCATTCGGCTTGGGCTTCTTAATGTAATCGCACTCGCGGACCACAATCAAATCCGCCTGACGTTTCAGCACATCTACAAGATTATAAATGTCGTCTGCAAAATAACATATGACCCGCACGCCCGCAATGTCCTGCAGATAATCCTTAGCATTCATCACCGTAGGTTCTTTCTTTTTCTTCCTCAATTTATCTTCTAAACTGTTTTTCTCCTTAATCCTGCTCTGGATATTATGGATAGGCTGGCTCTCAGAAGCCTCATACAGGTTATGTTCCAGCACATGGAGCCTGGCAAGCAGGACCTCCTTCGCATCCTCATACGGCTGTATAAATGTGTAGTACTCTTGATCTGTCATTAAATATCTTTCCTCCTCATGCCAAAGTATTTATCAGCATCAATATAAAACCCCAAAACTCCTCATCCT
>CANOHX010000104.1 GCA_947565885.1 uncultured Lachnospiraceae bacterium | reverse complement strand
GGATAACCTGCTGCACTTTGTCTGCAATCTTGGTAACCTTATCCATGGACTGCTTAATGTGTTCGCTGTTTTCGGAAGTCTGCTTCGCTCCGGTTATCGCCTCGTCCACAGCAACCAGCAAATCGCCGATTGTATTGTCAAACTTGTCAATCACCACATTGATGTCTTCCATCGCCATATGGATCTCTTCATCATTCTCCTTGGCATTGCCGACGGAAGCCTTAGAGCTGGCGGATAATTCCCGGATATTGGTAGCAACCACCGCAAAGCCTCTGCCTGCTTCCCCTGCCCTTGCCGCCTCAATCGCCGCATTGAGGGACAGCAAGTTGATTTTACCGGCAATCTTCTCCACATCCTGGGTCATATCATTATATTTTGCCACGCTCTCATTGATATTCTTCATGGATTCTGTGATTTTACGGTTCAGCTGCTTTAAATCCGCCATATGCTCAGAAACGTTCATCATACCATCTGAACTTTTGGCGCCTACGTTCCTAATCGCATCTGCCTCTTCCTTGACGTTGGCAATATTCTGGGCAAGCTCGCCGAAAATTTCCATCAGTTCATGGTTCATATTGACCACTTCCTGGTTCACCTCGGCGACTTTCTGCCGCTCCTCGCGAATTACTTTCATCACATACTGGTGGCAGTTTTCTCTGGCGTTGATACCTCTGGCGACAGCAATCGCCATCTCACGGCAGGTCTTATAACCGCAGGCACGGCAGTCAAAATTGCGCTCCGTGTGCGTCTCCTTGCCCATCATCTTATACGCATTCTCAATCTCCGCCTCCGAAATCGTTGCGGTATGCGTCTTTCGCGCCTCATAGGTGCGCAGGAAATCCTCAACCCTTAACTTCTTGTCAAATTCTGCAAACTGCTCGTCCACACCCTTTTTGCTCGTATGTTCTTTACGCTTTTTCCTGCTGTAACGCTCCACATGATGCATGATGTCAGACATCAGGAAACGGTGGCAGTCCTTACCAGTGGCAGGTCCGCCATTGCAGCCAAACTCACAGTTCAGTACGTCAAACACGGTGGGCCTTGCCCCGGCATCCTGCTTCAGATACTCATCCAGTTCTTCATACAGCCGTTCTGTGCCCTCGGAAGTAATTACCTGCATCTCCGGCGCATGCACCAGCAGATTCTTCTTCAGACCGCCCGGCGTGGGATAGATATTGCCCTCCCAGCCCTGATAGCCGTCAAATTCAAATTCACTGTATGTACCTTCTCTGGGGAAGTCAATGTTATTCTCTTTAAAGTAATCTTTCAGATGCTCCATTGTGACATTATAGTCAATCACCTTAATGTCACGGAACTCATCAATCTTGGCGATACAAGGGGAAATCGCCGCAATCTTGCCCTTAAAGCCCAAAATCTTGCGCATATAAATCGCCACGCACGCCATTGGGCTTTGCACCGGCGACAGATACGGAATCAGTTCCGGCTTATGGTACATCACATAATTGACAACAGCCGCGCAAGGCTGGGAAATCAGCTTTGCCTGCGGATTCTTCTCCAGAAAACGCAAATGCGCCCAGGTACAGATGTCTGCGCCAAACCCTACGTCATAAATCTTGACGTTGCCATGCCCCCGCAGCCAATAGAGCACATGACGCCACTGCCCATCAAAGGCTATTTTGATGGAAGGCGCCACAATCAAAGCAAGCTCCCTGCCATTTTTCAAATCTTCCAGGAACGCCGGAGCATCATCCTGAAAACTCCTTGCCCCATGGGTACATGCCTTGATACATGCGCCGCACTTAATGCATTTGTCATCATTGATTAAAATCCTCAGCTGGCCTCCGTCATCCAGCCTTGCTACATTTGCCTCTTCTGCCGGACACGCACGCACACAGGCATTGCAGCCGACACACTTCTGTTCATCCACATTGATTATACTCATTTGTCTCCATCCCCCAACCGTTCATTTCCATATGCTATATAAAAATTATAAAAGATGGCTAAGTCTCTGTCAAGGGGCAACAAAGGGATTTGAACAGCTGTCTGTAATTGTCACTGCAGCTGATTTTTATACTTCTCATACAATGCTTCTAACTGCGCCCGGTCAGCATCCGATACCTGTTCTTTGGCCAGGCCTGCCAGCCCCTCCATATCCCCGCTGACCGCCATGTCCGCCGCCTGCTTTAAATTCTCCGGCGATATATACTTTTGGGCAATATCTGTAATCTGCTCTACATCTGCTTGGTCCATATTATCCACGACCTCAGAAACATTTACTTGCTGTCCCCCTATATCTACAGTCTTAGAAAGCTGTTCTTCAAATATCTTCTTGCCAATCTCCACAGCCGCTTTCGCCTTGATCTGCTTCTCTATCGTGCCGCGTCCGGCAAAAAGCACGACTGCTCCAGTTACCAGAATGCCGGATACCATCAGCAGCGCAATATGCTTTTTCCTTTTCTTCATAAACAAAAATACCTCCTGAAATCATGAAAATTTATACACTATCCCATCACTAGTGTCTTGTCTCGTTGATATTTGATAAAATTACGCAGTATATTCGTTCATTTGCAAGGCGAATTTTTGACGGCGTAGCGGTGGCTACGGCTAGAAAATTCAACGAAGCAAATGCGCGAATAGACAAGTAAGTTTGACTAATCATCAATGAGACAAGACACTAGCGCCCTGCATGGAACTATGGTTCTGGATAGTTTCATTTTATCATAATCTCAGGAGTTGTATGTTATTTTTTCCTTAAAGATTTATAAATTTTTTATCTAATAGGAAGACGTTCTCACAATTTAGCGTGGCAAAGTCTTCCCTGTACGACAAGAAGGGCAGTTGCCGCTGCACCCACTGCAGCCGCTGCAGCATTTTTTGTTCTTTTTATCCCTATACAGGCTAAAGCCAGCCAATCCCGCGAGCATAGCTACGGCTGCGCCGACCACAAATGTTCCCATGATGAACCTCCCTTTTCTAAGGAAATACTGATTAATTCAGCGTTTCTCTAAATATGATAAACATCAATGATTCCTGCTTTTGTGGTTAGTATAAACTAACCAAAGGGGAATGTCAATATGATTTTTAAATTTTCCGGCAACAATCGTAACCGGCAACCCCCTCCACCATCCCAATCTGACAAGGATGATGGAGGGGGTCTTATGCCTCAGCGCTTATTGTCAATGCACTTGAATCTTTACTTTGGTTTTTTTCTTGCCGACCTGAATCGTAACGTTTTTCGTTCCTTTTTTCGTTCCTTTCAAAGATACTGTAATCTTTTTCTTCTTTACCGATGTCTTCGCCAGCTTCACAAGGCCGGAAGACACCTTCACGGTATCGGTTGTGGCATATTTCTTGTTCTCCTCTGTCACATTCAGCGTTACCTTGACGGTCTTGCCCTTTTTCACTTTGTAGGTCTTCTTGGCGGCGGAAAGTTTCTTTACTTTATTCTGAACCTTGACCTTGATGGTCGCCTTTACCTCCTTGCCGGATGCATCCTTGGATTTCAGCACCACCGATGCCGAAGAGCCTTTGGCGGCTTTCTTGTTCACACTTATCTTTACATAGGAGCCGCTTATCTTTGCCTTTACTTTCTTGTTTCCTGATACAGAAACGGTTACAGATTTCGGCTTGCTGCCGGAAGCTGCTGCTGCCGTAAATTTCACTTTCTTAGTCTTGCCGGGGGCAATTACCGCGCTTTTCTGGGAAAGCTTAATCTTGGTCGTGCCATCTGCTGGCTGCGGCTGTGGTGATGGCTGTGGCTCCGGTTCTGGCTGTGGCTGCGGCGTTGGCGTCACACTGGCTGCAGACACCTCTGCACAGATGGAGGCGGACGCCCCAGAATTGACGTAATAAGCATAAATATCTGCTTTTCCTGGGCTGACTGCGGTGACATTGCCCTTACCGTCCACAACGGCAACGCGCTCATCAGAAGAATAGAACACAACTTCCCCGGCTATCTCATTCCAGGGTGCTGCCTTTACTGTGAGCGCAGTCTTTGCTCCTGCAGTAAGCTTAAGCCCCTGCTCTCCATTGTTAATCTGTGCGCAGACCGGACAGGCGGAGGCAAGTTTCATATGTGATTCTGCTATCTGTTCTTGCCCATGCTGTGCTTTGATTTTCAAATCAATTGCTCCCAGTGCGCTGTAGTCGTCCAGGGTCGGCTTAAACGGAATTTCCAGCGTTTTCTCCTCACCGGACGCAAGCGCCGGAACCTCAAAGTCCACGTATTTCTTTCCTTCCTCCTTACTGGACTGCCCATCATCCCCTTTCACTTCTTTCATCATGACTAACGAGCCCTCATATTTCTCAGAAGCAGCATTTCCGGTATTGGCAACCCTCGCCTGAACGTAAGGCTCCTTTCCGTTCCAGAACACTTCCGCTTCCGCGAACCTGACATTGCTTCCATATGGCACTTCCTTTTCTGCAGTCACCGGCTTATTCTGATCCACATCGCTCTCAGCAATGGTTACCCGGATACTGGAATCCGCAATATTCTGCGGAACTGTCCACGGCACAATCACTTCCGTGCTCTCTCCCGCTGCCAATTCAATATCCACATGTTTCTGCTCAATGACCGTCTCTTTACCGCCGGAAACCCAGCTTGCGGTATAATCAAAACCGGAGGAATCCAGCAATCCGGTATTTAGCACTTCAAAGGAGAGCTGGTCTGTCTCCCCGGCAACCAGATGTGCCGGCAATGTAATCAGTTCATCTTTCACTTCCAAAGAGTTGGTGGTGCCGAACTCAATCTCCACAAGCTGGTTCTCACCATACTGAATCTTGCCATCCTCATCAATCCACTGGTCAAAATAATTGGACACGGCGCTTACCCGGCTGTCCTCGGTCATATAGAGGTCTAACTCATCGATTACTTTGTTGTTGTTCGTAATCTGCACTGCCTTGCCAAATCCCCATTTTTGCTCTGCGCTGTCAGCTGGATTGCTGCCGTCTGTACCTTCTGCTGCACTGCTGCCGCTTGCAGTTCCTTCATTTTCCTCATCCAGCATCCGCTGGTATCTTGCGCCGTAAATCTCCACGCCGGTGGAACTCTCCTCTGCGCCAAAATCTGTAAAGAAGATATAAATATCATCTCCATTTGTCGTCAGCTGGTAGTTGGCAATGCTGGTGGTAACATCCTCCCTCTGGGCGAGGTTGGCGCTGTCCGCATGGAAAATGCCCTGGGCAAGTTCCTCATAAATCGTGTCTTCGTAGTACTCAGCCGCAAGCCCTAGCTCCTGCGCGCTCTTTTTGTACCACTCCTTATTCTGGGCAGAGCCATCCATATAACCGTCAAGATACTTACTCTTGTCGATACGGATTGTCTCTCCTGTCACGCCATCGTCCGCGGTAACCGCAAAGGAACTGCTGCCAGTGTCAAACAATGCTTCCAACAGATCCGTCACATTCATCAGCCGGAACATATATCCACTGTCCAGCCATGTCAGATAAACGGCTCCGTCAATATCTGTAAGCCTGGGCGCAGACTGGCAGATGTTATCCCTGGAAATGCGCAGCGGATAATAATTCCTGCCTTTCGTAAGGTTGGAGATTTCCAGGTATAATTCCTTGTCTTCGCCTGTATTTAAATTTTCATCCTCGTCTACCGTATAGGTGGACAAGAGATAGGAATCCCCATCTATCTGGGTAATCGCAGAATTATAATCCATCACCAGCGGATTCTCCTTGGTGTCATGGGTAATTTTAATTAACTTCTCTTCTTGTTTCTGCTGTTTTTCATAGTCATAGGAGACATAAGCCATTTTTGTGTCGATCTTCGTAAAATCAAGAAGGTCTTCTTCTTTCGCGCCTTTGATGTCACGCTTCATATAGCTGCAGTATACCGTGGTTCCATCTACATTGAGCTGCGGAGCAAGGTTCATATATCCTTCATCCTCTATCAGGCTGACCTCCTGTCCCATCTGCCCGGAAGCGATATCATACACGGCAGCGGAAATCCCCATTGTGCTGAGTTTTTCTATGGGCTTCTCCGTAGCTGCGAACGTGCGCCCGGCATCTACCCAGGCGATGAGGACTTTATTTCCTACCCTTAAGATATCCGGCATGGAATCCACCGTGCCATCCTCGGAAATAACCGCCGGCTGCGACCATCGGCTGCCATCGCAGACGGAATAATAGAGCGCCATGGCATTCTGCTGCTCGCCCTTGCCGCGGTTGCCGATAAATACCATCATCTTCCTGTCGCCGTCAAGCGGAATCAGGCGCGGCCTCGTGCGCTCTGCGGCATTGTCAAGCAGCGGCGTCACTGAAATCTGCTCCAGTGTTGCACGGTGCATAGGTGTTTGGCTGCCAAACGATGTCATATCATCATTTCCAGCTGCATACTCACGCATGGAAAGCTGTCCACTCTCTCCGTAATCCCTCAAAACCGTCTCTCCTTGGCTCAGCGAACTGAAACGGAATGGGGAATCACTGCTTGCCGCAAGGACGTCTTTGTCATCGATAAGCCCGCCAAAGAAATCAAAACCCGTCTTATTTTCCAATGTACCGAAGCCAACCGTGGAAGTTGCCGCATCGATATTCATTGACAGAATCAGCATATCAATGCCGATGCCTCCCGTAGCGCTGAGCAGCATACCGCTCTTGGCATTGACAATCCCCACGTCAAACTGAATCTTCGCCGAGGCATAGCCGCGGGCGGAGATGATGCCGCACAAGCCTACCCCTGCCTGCATTTTGACGTTAAGCATCAGCGTCAGCGTAGATACTGTCTGCTCCAGGCGTTCCGCAATATTGCCGGAATAAGCGTCAAAATCTCCCGCTGTCAATGCATCCTTCCCTTCCTGCGAAGGATAAGAGACTGCCACTCCCGCCTGCATCGTGCCGCTTATGTTCAAAAAGAACGGAATGCACTCAACCACGACATACATTGTCTTATTAAACGTGAACGTACCGCCGATGGAAACCCCGCCGCCGGCAAAAATATACTCCTGGCGCACCGGATCATAAATATAATTGAAGGCCAGCAGAAACCCTACGTCAACGCCCATCATCGCATCGCTGTTCAGCCCCGCCTGCGCTTTCTTGGAACTGCTTGCAGGATCTTCTTTCGTCTTTTCCACCATCTTCTCCACCTCTGCCTTTTCCTGCTTGAGGGAAGCCTTCTGCAAAGACGCCTTGTCGTCATCCTTGTATGCCTTATACATGACGTCTTCCGTGGTATCGCTGCTCTTGCCAGACGAAACATCTTCGATATCACTGATGAATTTATTCATTTTCGCTTTCTTCTGGGCGGTATTCGGCGTTGCCATGCTGCTGATTAAGGCATCGATGCCCACATGGACAGTATATCCGGTATCGCCTTCCCACCTAAGCTTTCCATAGCTGATAAGCCCGGAGTTGGCGTTGGCGGAGGTCGCCCCTAACAGCGGCACGTTGACCGGCACAGAATCCTCCATATCATAGGTCTGGGGCGCTAAGACCACGTTCTCAATGTAGAACACCAATCCGGTATCCACATCGGGGTACTGCATTTCCACCGGCATACCTGTAATCTCATTACCCTCATCATCATAGATAATCTCCCCATTCTCGGCAATCTTGACCTCCTCATCAATCAGGCGCACCTTTACGCGGTCGCCGTTATGCAGGTTCTCTAACATCTTGGGGATTCTGCACTCATAGGTATTCTTGTTGTCTGGATTCTCCTTGACATGGTACTCCGTACATACCCCGGTAACCGTGTATACGGTAAACACCGCCTCCTTGACAACCCTTTGGGCGGGGTTGACTTTCGCCGTTATCGTCAGCGTATCGTCATAGAGCCGGATTGCATTATCCCGGTTGTCCGTGCTCTGATTGTGGGTATTATTGTCGTAACTGTAGTTAATGCTTGTGACCTTGGGCATGTCGTAGGGGTAGCTGAGCCTTGTATTGCCCTGGCTTACCTGATATTTTTTCTCGCCTATGGACACGGAATTCGTCAATGTCACGTCTACCACCTGTCCGTTTGCCGTACCGTTGGAAATCAGGACAGGTATCACGTCTCCCGCACAGCCGCTTATGCCCGGAAGGTTATAGGCTCCCTTATCGTTGGTCGTAGAGCAGACGGATCCGATCAGAATGTTTCCGTCCTTATCCTTGCTCTGCTTGCCGGTTCCCGCCGACAGCGTATAATTGGAGACCGGAAGTTCTTCCTCCCCCATGCCGGTGCTGCGGATAGGCTCGAACGCTGACACAAGGTTTCCTGATATCTGGTACTCGCTCAGTTCGGATTCCTTGACCGACTTGAGCCCCACTTCTATAATGTTATCCTCAGCGTCCGCTGCCGCCACCATCGTAAATGCCTGCGTGGTGTATACCGTATTCTTCGACTTCATCTTAACCTGAGGACGGCTGATGGTTCCCGATTCCTGCGTCTTTGCAACAATACGCACCGTATATTCCTTGCCTGGAGTAGGTTTCATCATCTCCTGTACCGTAGATGCCTGCGGATTTAAGTTGAGGATATTTTTGCCCTTGTACTCGGGAAATGCTTCCAGCTTCTTCTTATCAATCAAGCCCTGTATCTCAAATTTCTCCTCCGCTTTATCTTGAAAGCGCACCTCAATGGCATTGGTATTTTCCATGATAATCGGACGGATAAGATAGCTTTGCCCGGTCTCCAGCATGAGATAAGAGTTGTCGGTATAGGCATTGTAGGTAATACCGCCGTTGACAGACACTTCATATCCTGCTGCATGGTAATTATCCGTATTGTCCGCCACTGCGGAAAGGTCGAGCTGGTCCCCGGCATGGAATGTGTACTTGCCATTTTTCGCAAGCTGGGAATCTGTAAAATGCCCGCTGCCCTGTCCCTTGGGAGAGAGAACCTCCACGGTCACGTCATTGTACTCAATGATGGGCCTGAATTTAAGCATCTGCTTGTAGCCGTGCCCCGCGCTTTTCGTGTCTTTTTGGATACTGTCAAGCCAATAAATAAAATAACCGTCATAGGGCACAGTGTCAATGTTAGCGTTTACTTTCTTAATCTCATTTTCCACAGCCTCCGCGGAGAAATTCACGCTGTCATTGGCATTTGTCTTGCCCTTTTTGTCCTTGAGCCAAGACACAAAATCCTGCGGATAATTGACCGTCACCTTCTTATCTGCGGTGCTGGGATCAATGGTCAGCTCATACCCTGTAATCCGCCCATATTTGCCGCTGTGATCGCCAAGCTGCGTGTCCTGTATGGTGAATACCAGATTGGACTGCTTCTCGTCCGGGTTGGCATAGATATCCCTGGATTCGTTATCGTACAATACCTGCGCGCCGCATTTAAGCTGCATCTGCACGGGCTGCGTCTCCAAATAAGAGTCCGCCGTCCCGGTACGGAAGCGCTTGGCTGCAATCGGCTGCAAGGAGACGTTAAATTTCTTATACATTGCACACAGGCCGTAAAATTCTATGTAATTTTTCGGCGTCTTGCTCTTCCATTCATCCACCGACCATACAACCGCCTTTAACAGCCCTTCCTCGGTATTTTTGACCGGCGCCTTATTCTGGCTCCTGCCAAACTCTCCGTCCACACTGACAACATTGCTGGAATTATTGCCTGCGTACATCTCAAGCTTCGCCCTCTGTCCACCGCCAAAGCCGGTCTTTGAGCGCCAGTCATTGACAAAATACTGATAATACACCCCTGGAATCTCCTGGGTCGATTCCGTGCGGGAGCTTCCCTGGCTTGTGGTCGTGGTATGGTAATATTCCAGTTTACCAAAATGGTTATTGTCCATGCGGTCCGCAACATCTTTATTAAAATGATAGGTAGACTCCCAATGCCCGCATCCCCACGGCTTGGAACCGCTCAGGAAGCCGTCCTTATACGTGAATATGCCGCCATGCTCAGAATCTGCAGAAAAATAATATGTTCCGGCTTCCACGGCGGGGCTGTAAGAATTATCCATAATCCTGCCCGTTTTCTCACCCATCCGGTACTCCACGGAATAATTCTTGTTGTCGTCCGGCTTCGCCCCCTCCGCATCGCTGCGGATGGCGATACCGAAGGACTGTTTGTCTTTATCTTCCGATGAACGCAGCACATTGCCCATACTCTTGGCTGTTTCAATAACTTCACCATTGTCTGCAGTCTTGGTTTCCCCGGCTGCTTCGCCACTGTCTGCAGTCTTGGCTGTCTCGGTGGCTTCAAGATTGTCTGCACTCCCGGCAATCGTTACCTGCGCTTTCAT
>CANOHX010000103.1 GCA_947565885.1 uncultured Lachnospiraceae bacterium | reverse complement strand
CTATTTTACGCAGTATGATCCCAGGGAAGAGGAGGATGAGAAAGCGAAATATGACCTCCAGCTTTTCCAGATGGATTCCGATTATGGTGACGGCGATGATTATGTGATGTGGGGAGATGCAGGTGTGGCGAACTTTTTTATCCGAGAGGAGGATTTGGCAAAGGAAGATTTCCGGGACGTACTGTATTACTGGGATTGCTGCTGATTTAAAATAGCTTGGTTTTTTGAATTTAGGGACTGTTTGGTTTTTTAATCCGAATAAAAGATTGGAGGCAAAAAATATGGATGAATCAACGAAGAAAATAGCGGAAAATTTTCAATGCAGATACACGGTATTTGAGCGGGGGACGGACCCGGAGCTGGCGGAACAGGCATATCGGGAAGCTTTGGATAGAGAGAAAGCGGACGGTTTTTGGCCAGCATTAATCTGTCTGGATGAGTATGCCGTGGAATGGCTTTTGGATGTAGTAAAGGAAGATTATGACAGGGATGAAATTATTGCTGGATGTAAAGATAACGGCAAGGAGATTTTAGAGGAACGTCTTGCGGAGTATATGGAAGATTATGAGGATGAGGAACTGCAGGAAATGATGGGGGAGGAGACAGAAGGAGAAGAGCTGCATCAGTTTATCAGCTATATGTCTTTTGGAGATGGGATGTTAGAGGCAGACACACTGTTGCTGGAGATACCCGTGAAGAATCCCTGGGAGATTATTGGCTATCTGCCCATGGGCGGGTGGAATGAGTGCCCGTCCCCGGAGGAGATGATTGCCATCTGTAAATACTGGTATGAAAAATATGGGGCTGTTCCGGCAGCTTTTACCCATGACGTGATGGAATTCTATGCTCCGAAGAAGCTGAATGGCATCGACAGCAGAGAGGCGGCAAAAGAGCATTATGCATTTTGCGTGGACCGGGTTGAGCAGGGGACTCGCACTTATAAAATATCGGAACTGGCAGCAGGGCTGGAAGAATCAGACATTTGGTATTTCTGGTGGGACTAAGTGATATTAAACGGCAAAAAGTTTAGTTGTTCACAATAAATCATAGCAAAGGAGAACACGGATGAATGAGACGAAAAAGGCTTACAACAGAGAGAGATCAGTAAACCAATTTTTGCTTATTATCATTACAATTATGGACTTGTTCCTGTTTTTTGGGTATTTCAGCGATTACAGCAAGGGAAATATCGGACTGGGATTTCTGCTGGCTGTAGAGCTGACAGTTTTGATTTCCATGGTTGCAGATTATGCAGTATTTCTGCATCGAAAGGACAGCAGGATATTTAAGCATGTATCTGTAACAGGGTATATGCTTGTCTATGCGATTGCGCTCCTGGGTGCGCAGAATGATTTGGTGTTTGCCATGGTGTTTCCGCTGACGGTTATTTATATCCTTTACTTTGACTATAATTTGATTTTGCGTATTGCCGTTGTGTATAGCCTGACAACAGTTGTCGACCTAATCTATATAGCGGCGGTGAAGAAATCCCTCCCTTCCGGTGCAGAATTAAACAGCACTTCCCTCCTTTTACAGGGAGCGACCGTCATAGTTTACCTGATTGTCCTTTGTGGCACGACCAGGATTTCTAACCGCAATAATAACGATAAGATTTCCAACCTGAATGACGAGAAAGAAAAGAGCAACCAGCTTCTTGGCGATGTGCTCAGAGTAGCGCAGGCGGTAAAAGACAACTCAGCGCAGGCAGGGGAATATATTAATATCCTTAGCCAGAATGTGGACACCACGGCGCAGGCGCTTAATGGAATTTCGGAGGGGAATGCCCACAGTGCGGAGAGCATTGAAAAACAGACAGTCATGACGGAAAACATTCAAGGCATGATTGAGCGGACGAAAGAGATGTCCGACCAGATGTTAGAACTGGCCCGGCAGTCCAAACAGGCAGTGGACGATGGGCAGAGGATGATGGATACGCTGCAGGAGCAGTCTGGGAAGATGCAGACGGCAAATGGGCAGGTGGTCTCCTCCGTGGAGCAGCTGATTGAGAATGCGCGGGAGGTAGATGCGATAACGGAACAGATTTTCGCCATTTCCAGCCAGACGAACCTGCTTGCCCTCAATGCGTCAATTGAAAGTGCGCGGGCCGGGGAGGCGGGACGCGGCTTTGCCGTAGTGGCAGAGGAAATACGTGTGCTGGCGGATGAAACAAGGAAACTTACAGAGGATATCCAGAAGATTGTGCAGCAGCTTCGGCAGAATGCAGATACGGCAAAGGAAACTGTGGACAATGTCATGGCAAATTCCAGTGAGGAGCATTCCCTAATCCTCAGTGCAGACGAACAGTTTTACGGTATCGGCGAGTGTATGGGCGAATTAAACCAGAATGTCGGAGAAATCTATGGCAAAATAGAGGAAATCCTGGAGTCCAACAATGTGATTGTGGACAGTATCAATCAGATTTCTGCCGTGAGCGAGGAAGTGTCCGCAAATACGCAGCAGGCAGTGGAACTGGGGGAAGATACAACCCGGCAGGCAAAACAGGCGCGGGAGCGGATGGAAGAATTGCTGCAGACCGTGGATACGCTTGAGAAATATATGGAATAAGCCTATGGTAGGATTTGCGATGAAAATTATGTAAACCTTACATAAATTTTACATTTTCCTGTATACAATCTTACAGGCGTGGGATAGAATAATTTAAGGAAATATTGGTTTAATCGGTATTTCTTGGTTACTCCGTTGAATGCGCACGGATTTGCAGCGGAATTATGCTGCTTTGCAGGCAGGAATATCTTGAAGGAATCGTGGCAGAAATGATAAAAATATTAATTGTAGAAGATGATCCCAATATTGCAAAACTGATGGAGGCTACGGTCGCCATCGGAGGCTATGAAAGTGAATTGTGCGATAATGGCTCTGAAGCGTTTGAAAAGATTGAATATGGGAAATATGACTTAATCCTGCTGGACGTGATGCTGCCGGATATGAGCGGCTTTGAGATTATGCGCAAACGTACCAACACCGATGCGCCGGTAATCTTTATCACGGCGAAACAGGAACTGACAGACAAGGTGCGGGGGCTGCGTCTGGGGGCGGAGGATTACATCGTCAAACCCTTTGAGGCGATGGAACTCTTAGCAAGGATAGAGGTCATCCTGCGCCGCGTCAAGAGGATAGAACGCGTTTACCAATATGGGAACATTACGGTCAACGTGGAGGAGCATATCTGCCGTGCAGACGGCGAGGAAGTTTACCTTACGCCCAAGGAATTTGACGTGCTGGTATTTTTTATACAGCATAAGGATGTGGCAATTTCCAGGGACCGGCTTTTGTCAGCTGTCTGGGGATTTGAGTATGAGGGAGAGAGCCGGACGATTGATATCCATATCCAGCAGCTCCGCAAGAAATTGAATTTAAAGGACAAGCTGGTGACGATTCCCAAACTGGGATACCGTTTGGAGAGCGCAAAGGAGTAGTCCATGAAACTTTGGCAGAAAATTTTTCTATATACATTGATACTGGTAATGCTTGCTGTGAGCATGACCAGTATTTTGTTGTTAAAAAACAGTTTTTCCCTGAATATGGACCAGAAGAAGCAGAGTGTGTATAGTGAGCATGAGTTTCTTGTCACCAGTTTTAAGAGCATGCTGCTGGCGGAACGTCTGAGGAAGAATGCCATTGTGCTTGATGAGAAAACGATGCTGGACTTTATGGTGGAGACTTTCGGGGAGAGCGGCAATGGTGTGGCGTTTCTGGATGGGGAAAAAGCGGTGGTCTATGCCAACAAGTCGATGAGTATCCCCCAGGAACTCGTGGAGGCGGCAGAGGAGGGACAGAGTGCCTATATGCAGGTACAGGAATATCAGCTATACACGGCTTCCACGGAGAGGCTGGAGGGCAAAATTTATTATATCATTACCGAGAATGATATCCGGGACGTCGTGAAAATCCATGAAAATATGCTCTATGAAATCCAAATTATCAGTATGTCCTGCGCCATCGCCATTGCATTCATTTTGCTTGTTGTGGTAAAAATGCTCCTGCACCCGTTGAAAAGGGTAAATGAGGGGACAGGTGAGATTGCGCTGGGAAATTACCGCAAGCGCATTCTGGTAAAAGGGCATGACGAACTGTCAGAATTGGCGAGGAACATGAATATCATGGCGGAGTCGGTGGAGATAAATGTCCGTGCTTTGGAGGATGTGGCGGAAGACCGCAAACATTTTATAGATAACCTGGCCCATGAGATGAAGACGCCCCTGACATCAATCTTAGGATTTTCCGACCTTTTGCAGATTAAGAAAGATATTACGGAAGACAGCAGGATTGAGTATGCAGGAATCATTAAGGAAGAGGCCAGCCGTATGCGTACGCTGTCCGGCAAGCTGATGGAACTGATTACCGTTGGGGAGGCCAAGCTGGAATGGCAGCAGGAGGATATGGAAAGCCTATTCCGTGAAATCGGCATTTCCCTGAAAGTGATTGCAGACAGCCATAACATGCATCTGTTGTGTGAAGCGGAGGAGGGGCTATTGTGCGTGGACCGTGAACTGTTCAAGTCACTGCTCTATAATTTGGTGGACAATGCCATTAAGGCATCTCAGGAGGGAGGAACTATCAGCGTGAGGGGGAAGTTTGAAGAAGGCTGGTTCTGCATTGAGGTAAAAGATGAGGGGGTAGGCATTCCTGAGGAAGAGATTGCCAAGATTACCCAGGCATTTTATATGGTAGACAAGGCAAGAAGCCGCGCCCATGGAGGGGCGGGCCTTGGGCTGGCGCTCTGTGCGGAAATCGTCTCCAACCACCAGGGGAAGATGCGTTTTGAAAGCCGGCTGGGAGAGGGCACCAGTGTCTTTATCCGCATGAAAGGAGGAAAGGAATATGCGTAGCGTAAAGTCGATATTGCTTACCTTTGTGTGTGCAGCGGTTATCCTGGGGGTGGGATATCTGGGCATTGTGGAGCAGGGCAGGCGGATATTGAAAAGTGAGAGCGTCCCTGAGCGCGCCGTATATGAAAATGCCGGAGCAAATATTTTCTATGGGAAAATTGAGGATGATATAGAAATTTTTCCCTGGAGTTATTACCCGGAAGAGGCGGTAAAGGATTCGGAGGGGACTGTCCCTGTTTTTCTGGGGGAAGATTTGTTTATACAGCAATATTTTCCGCAGAGGGCGTATGAAATGCAGAGTTGGGAAAAAGGGGTATGGGTGGAAGCAGAGGAGGGAAGAATCCCTGGCGTGCATACCGAAGAGATAACGGACTTGCAGCAGCAGTGCTTTCTCTCTGCAGATGCGTATTTCAGCGAACTGATTGCTTGTGAGGCGGATGTGGAAATGGAGGAGGTATTTGCCAAGTTCCAGAAAAGAGGAAGTCATATCCTGCAGAATATGGTCATGGAGGACAATGCATCCATAGGCACGATATATTTTTACCGGGATATCCTTTATCTTGGAGGAAAGCGTTACCAGGTGCGCATTGCCTGCAGCGATTGGAATGTCATTAACTTTATCTGCTCAGAATATAACGCCAAGGAAAGGCAGGAAGAGGAAGGGTGGAAAGAGGGGAAAAATAAGATGGTAGAGATATTAGAGCAGTCTGAGGAGAGGCTGTCCAAATATTTTTCTTATATGTCGCAGCTGAACGACATGGGTTCGCCTACCATTTATTTTCTGAACAACGAGTATGAAAATGCCTACCTCTATGGACTGCGCTGGCTGCAGGACATTGTGCAGGGAAAAGAGGAAAATCAGAAGCTGGCAGAAGGAATCCGTATGTTGGAGGAGGAGTGGAAAGCGATATATCTGGATAATACAGAATTTGACATGGCAAGGGCAGATGTGGAGTATGCCGTCAATTATTCCTATCAGGTGGTGGAACTGAAAGACATGATTCTGCTGCTGGTACAGGGAGATGCTGCGATGGGGCTTTATTTCGACCCTATCAGCCAGAAATTCTGCGGATATAATTTCTTTTATGAATATTGAGTATTGCATGATAGCGAATCTGGAAATCAGGTCCTGTAGGTACATTTGCTGTGACAATTGTTTATACATCTTAAACCTTTCTAAACTCTTGCGAAAACTTGTTGTGTAATATCCATCCTTGAATTATAATAATATCAGATTTTATATCTGGACTGTTGTTTTGGATGGGAGACGCGATAGAAGAAGGAGAATTCAGGATGAGCGATAAAGATAAGATAGAAGATAATGAAATCATAGAAGACAATGGAGACATAGATGGAAAAGAGAAGATAGATAATAAAGGCATTGTTGATGAGAAAGGGCAGGAAGAATATGAGGATATCTGTTTCATCTGCCACAGGCCAGGCAGCAAAGCGGGGAAGATGATTCATATTCCTAATAATATCTGCATCTGTTCGGATTGCATGCAGAAAACATTTGATACCATGAACCATGCGGGTTTTCCGATTGGCGATATGGGGAATTTTGGGAATATGCCCAATATCAGCATGATAAACCTTACGGACCTTCAGAATATGAATGTGATGCCCAAGAGCCAGAAGCTCAAGAAGAAAAAGGCGAAAGAGGAGAAGAAGGCGAAGCCTGAGCTGGACATCAAATCCATTCCGGCGCCCCATAAAATAAAGGCAAGCCTGGACGAATATGTTGTTGGGCAGGAACATGCTAAGAAAGTCATGTCTGTAGCGGTATATAACCATTACAAACGTGTTTCCAGCGATGAACAGGACGGCATTGAGATTGAGAAATCGAATATGCTGATGTTGGGGCCGACCGGTAGCGGTAAGACTTATATGGTAAAGACGCTGGCAAGGCTTCTTGACGTGCCGCTTGCCATAGCCGATGCCACATCCCTCACTGAGGCGGGTTATATTGGCGATGATATTGAGAGCGTGGTGTCTAAGCTCCTTGCTGCAGCAGACAATGACGTGGAACGCGCTGAGCATGGAATCATTTTTATTGATGAAATTGACAAGATTGCCAAAAAGAAGACTACCAACCAGCGTGATGTTAGCGGCGAGAGCGTTCAGCAGGGTATGTTAAAACTGTTGGAGGGCGCTGAGATTGAAGTTCCGGTGGGGGCCAACAGCAAGAATGCCATGGTGCCCCTTGCCACTGTCAATACGCGGGATATCCTTTTTATCTGTGGGGGAGCGTTCCCTGACTTGGAGGATATCATAAAGGAACGTCTGAATAAGCAGTCGGCGATGGGATTCCATGCAGATTTGAAAGATAAATACGATGGGGAGGAGAACCTCCTGCAGCGGGTGGAAGTTGAGGATATCCGCAAATATGGCATGATTCCCGAATTCTTGGGGCGTCTTCCGGTGATTTTTGCCTTGGATGCGCTGACCGAAGATATGCTGGTGCGCATTCTTACCGAGCCGAAGAGCGCGATTGTCAAGCAATACCAGAAATTGCTGGCGATGGATGAGGTCAAGCTGGAATTTGAAGAGGACGCGCTCCATGCAATTGCCAGAAAGGCGAAAAAGAAAGACGTGGGCGCACGTGCGCTGCGTGCCATCATTGAGGAATTTATGTTAGATATCATGTACGAGATTCCTAAAGATGACAGTATCGGCATGGTGACTATCACCGAAGATTATATAGACAACCATGGAGCACCACTTATCAGTATGCGCGGCTGTCCCATTTTGCCGGGAGCGGCAGGAGCATAAGCCGTGAATTTCCTGCATATGCTGATAAAAAAGAAAAGGGCAGCATATGGATTGTGAAGAAGCGGTCTATTCAAATGACTATTATGACTTTATTGATGAGTATATTCTGGAGGCAAGGAGGTCTCCGGCACCGTCTTGCGTTCAGAAGCTTGATATCACTTATGATATAGTTTATGTTCCGCGGGCGGATAATCCGCCGCTTAGTATCAGGAATTACAGTTACAATGCAATTCCTGGCTGCTATGCTCCGATGGATGAGAGCGCTTTGGAGGTAAGCGGAATACTGCGTCTGCAGAACCAGCCTACGTTGGCATTGAAAGGGCAGGGCGTTTTGATTGGATTTCTGGATTCCGGCATTGATTATGAGAACCAAGTTTTTCGCAACAGCGACGGCAGCACAAGAATTACAGCGATGTGGGATCAGACGGATAGGAGCGGGACACCGCCGGAAGGCTTCATTTACGGCAGCGAGTATACGGACGAAGAGATTAACCGTGCGCTGTCTAGCATGAATCCCCATGAGATTGTGCCTATGACCGATGAGGAGGAGCATGGGACTTATATGGCAAGCGTGGCGGCTGGAAGCGAGATGCCAGAAAATAATTTTGTGGGAGCGGCGCCTTATAGTAAGATTGCAATGGTTAAACTGAAACCTGCCAAGCAGTATCTGCGTGATTTTTATTTTATCAGCCAGGATGCCGTTGCTTATCAGGAAAATGATATCATGGCAGGAGTGGTATATCTGAATCGGCTTGCCCAGGAGCGCCATATGCCTCTTGTTATCTGCGTGGGGCTGGGTACGGATATGGGGGGGCATACCGGTGTAAACCCGCTTTCCACCATGCTCAATGGCATGGCATTGCGCAGGGACCATGCCGTGATAATTGCGGCAGGCAATGAAGGGAATTCCCGTCACCATTTTCTGGGAGAAATCCAAAGCGATGAATATTATAAGAATGTTGAAATAAATGTCGGGGAAAGGGTGAAAGGTTTCTACGCCGAAGTCTGGGCGAGGGCTCCCCAGCGTTTTGTGGTAGATATTATCTCGCCTACCGGGGAACGTATGCCCAGCGAATATATCTTGTCCGGCGGCAGGGAATATAATTTTTTGTTTGAGGATACGAAAGTGGCTGTGGATTATCGGATTTCTGGCATTATAGACGGTTCGCAGGTAATTTATATAAGTTTCACTAAGCCTACGCAGGGTATTTGGAATATCAGGGTTTACCAGCAGTCAGAGATTTCTGATACGTTTCATGTATGGCTTCCTCTGGAGGAATTTCTGACAGGCGAGGTCTTTTTTGTCCGTTCCAACCCTGACACAACGCTTACGGTACCTTCATCGGCAGCAGCGCCAATGACAGTAGGAGCATACGATGCCGGTGATGGTAGCATTTACCTCAGGTCCGGCAGGGGGTTTACGGCAAATGGCCTGATAAAGCCGGACTTTGTAGCGCCTGGCGTGGAAGTGTACGGCGCAGCCCCCGGGGGTGTTTTTGTCACCAGGAGCGGGACCAGTGCGGCAACCGCAGTTGCAGCGGGTGGTGTGGCGCTGATGATTGAGTGGGGCATTGTACGTGGAAATTATTCTACCATCACTGGCACTGCAATTAAGAATTCCCTGATTCAGAGTGCAGACAGGGATGAGCAGCGCAGCTATCCTGATAAAGCATTTGGGTGGGGACGGATGAATGTTTACAAGACATTTGAGGATTTCAGGATTCAGTAGGTGTAAAAGATAGAAAGTTTTGGGAATCAGAAGCTGCAGAAGATAGAAGGTTTTGGGAATCAGAAGCTGCAGAAGATAGAAGGTTTTGGGAATCAGAAGCTGCAGAAGATAGAAGGTTTTGGGAATCAGAAGCTGCAGAAGATAGAAGATTTTTGGAATCGGTAGCTGCAGAAGATACAAAACTTCGGATTCAGAAGACGGAGAGGATGAGAGATGGTATATGCAGCAGTGGTATTGACTGTATTTTTAGGAGATTTTTTCCTGAAAAAGCATTTGGAGACGCATTTGAAAGAGGGAGGGCATAGGCAAATCTGCGGTGGCAGGATTGTTCTGCACAGATATCATAATTATGGGGCGATACTGGACTTTTTAGAGAAACGCCCGCAAGCAGTGCGGAATCTCTGCGGAGGTTTTCTGCTGGCATTGGGGATTGCCTGGGCGTTTTTGCTGCGCAGGAAAGATAACCCGGGCGTGCTGTTAGGGCTAAGTCTTTTATTGGGTGGCGGCGGCAGCAACTTTTGCGACAGGATTGCCAAAGGGTATGTCGTGGACTATTTCAGCTTTCGCACGCCATTTCCAAGAATAAACCGGATTGTGTTTAATCTTTCTGATTTTATGATTTTTCTTGGCGGAATCCTTGTAGCGGTTACCAGGAAGTAAAGCTAAGGGAATACTGTTTAAATCAGTATTTCCTTAAATATTTCGCTGAATGCGTATGGATTTGCAATAGAATAAACAAAAAGCTGCCTTTGGCAGCTTTTTGTAATCACCTATTTTTCAATGTACCTTTGTCTGAATATAGAATTTCGGTTTTTTATTAAGATTAAGA
>CANOHX010000102.1 GCA_947565885.1 uncultured Lachnospiraceae bacterium | reverse complement strand
TCCTACATCAGATTTTAAATTAAAATGGAAGATGCTTAGATTTAAATTCCCCCAGTATACATATAAATGTTTAAAAGGCTCTGGAAGAAATAAGAAAAAAGGAATTATGCATTATCAAAAATGGGAGGAAGTCATAGATAAACCTAGATCTTTTAGGAAGAAATTGAATAATTAAGGGGTGTTAAAGATGGATAATTTTTGCCGTATCATCCATTGTGCTGCTGGCTGTTTTGATTGTCGCAATAGTTCTGATAGTTGGCCATAGCAGGGATAACTCTTTTGAGTATCAAATGGAACAGGCAAAAATCTGCCTGGAAGATAAGAATTACAGGGATGCTGAGAATTTTGCAGTGCGTGCGCTGGAATTGGACAATAGCAGCCTGGAAGCGAAACTTTTTCTGGCGGATGTCTACGTTCTGCGAGGGGAAGAGGGCAAGGCGATTAAGCTTCTTGGTGAGGTATGTAGCAAATATAAGGATCATCAGGAAGCATATCAGAAACTGATTGACCTCTATGCAGATAAGAAAGATTATGAGAGTATCCTTGAACTCAGTAAGAAGACTGAGGATGAAGATGTCCTGGAACTGTTTGCGGAGTATTTTCCCCAGCTTCCGGAATTTGACAGTGAAGATGGCGTTTACTCAGAGGAATTTTCTGTGGCAATCTCAGCGGGAGAAGAAGACAGTATTTATTATACATTAGACGGCACCGACCCCAGGCAGGGAAAGGAATACCAGGGTCCAATTCCCATCGAGCCGGGAGAAAGCGTGCGGATTCGTGCCATTGCCAAAAACGAATATGGACTTTACAGTGATGAAGCTGAGGGAGAATTTCAGGTAGAACTTCAGAAGCCGGAGAAACCCAGGGCATCGCCGTGCGGCGGAAGTTTCTATGAGACGCAGGATATCACGGTAACA
This sequence comes from uncultured Lachnospiraceae bacterium, assembly GCA_947565885.1. Taxonomy (GTDB): domain Bacteria; phylum Bacillota; class Clostridia; order Lachnospirales; family Lachnospiraceae; genus Petralouisia. The sequence goes on along the minus strand of CANOHX010000102.1, from coordinate 9,404 downwards.
GTGCCTGAGGGGTGCAAGGCGTATTATACCTGGGACGGCACAACGCCCAATGCAAGTTCCTCCCAGTATACAAAGCCCCTGGCCATGCCGGAGGGAAACAATATCCTGTCGCTGATTGCAGTGGATGAGCATGGCATGATTTCCGATGTGCAGAAATGCAATTATATCTATATGCCGACAACGCAGAACCCCATGGGTTCTGAATAGACTGAAAGGGATGTGCCCAATGAAAGATTTAAAGCAAATCCGCGAGGAGATAGACGAGATAGACAGCCAGATAGTCAGCCTGTACGAGGAACGGATGCAGCGGACCACGGAGGTCGCAGAATATAAGATTTCCGTGGGTAAGCCGGTGCTTGACAGGCAGAGGGAGCAAGAAAAGCTGGCGAGAGTAAAAGAACAGGCAAAAGAGGATAACCGTTTCGGAGTGGGCGAGCTGTTTGAACAGATTATGGCGATGAGCAGAAAGCGCCAATATCAGCTGCTGCAAAAGTCTGGGCAGACACAGGAGCTGGGGTTTGAGGAAGTGGAGGAACTTCCCTTTTACACCAAACGGATTGTCTACCAGGGAACGGAAGGGGCGTATAGCCAACTGGCGATGAAAGCCTATTTCGGGGATGGCTCAGAAAGCTATCACGTAGAGACCTGGCGCGATGCCATGGAAGCGATACAGAGAGGGGAAGCGGATTATGCCGTGCTCCCCATCGAGAATTCTTCTGCCGGTATTGTAGGAGAGAACTTTGACTTGCTGCTGGAATATGACAATTATATTGTGGCGGAGAAGACAATTAAGATCGAACATGCCCTGCTGGGGCTTCCCAATGCGGAACTTTCGGATATCAGGACCGTCTATTCCCATCCCCAGGCGCTTATGCAGAGCGTGGATTTCCTGAACGAGCATAAAGACTGGCAGAGGGTTTCGGTTAAGAATACCGCAGTTGCTGCCAAGCAGGTTGTAGGGGAGCAGCGAAAAGAGCAGGCAGCGATAGCCAGCGAGGTGACCGCCGGCATTTATGGCCTTAAGATACTTAAGAGCCATATCAATTACAGCGAGGAAAACAGCACGCGCTTCATTATTGTTGGGGGCAGGAAACTTAGGCTGAAAGGCGCCAAAAAGGTCAGCATTTGTTTTGAGGTTTCCCATGAGAGCGGTTCGCTGTACCGGATGCTCTCGCACTTCATGTTTAACAGCCTGAACATGGTAAAGATTGAATCCAGGCCTATTAAGGACAAGAGTTTTGAATACCGCTTTTTTGTGGATTTGGAGGGAGATTTGGGCGGGGGCGCCATGCAGAATGCCTTGAAGGGGCTGTTGGAAGAAGCGCTTTATGTGAAAGTACTGGGAAATTATTAAAGTGAGGGTCAGTTAGATGGATAATATGATATTGTACCGTTATTTGGAGCAGGAACATATTTTAAATGATATAACCTGGATTATGGAGGAATGCCGCCGTGGGCGTGATGCAGATGAGGAATGCTGTACTGAGGACTGCAGATTCACGGATCTTAAATCCATATGCTATGCGAGCTTCCATGAACTTGTGGAACTGTCAGCCAGCCATGGGTTCGAGGGCAATCTCTGGCATAATTACCTGACATATCTGATGGTGAATGATGAGAATGCCTATAGCACGGCATGTGAAATCAGGGGGGCAGTATCCGGCACCATCAATGAGCTGGCGAAGCATGATTTTGCAATATTTAAGGAACTGTTCGCTCTTGATTTGGGTATGCTCAGCCGTAAACTTGAGATACCGGAACTTCGCCTGCTGGAAGATTACAAGCGTTCTGACCGGGGCGGAACGGTGTTCAACCGCAGGATACGCGACCGCATCTGTACATTGAGCGTCCGTTTGGAACAGACCAGGACAGTTGAGGAATTCCAGTCGGAGGTCACGGAATTTTACCGGGAGTTCGGCGTTGGTAAGCTAGGTCTTCATAAAGCATTTCGTATCGAACATGAAGGGCAGGGGGCAAGGATTGTCCCTATCGCCAATATCGCTCATGTACATCTCTCAGACTTGATAGGATACGACCTTGCCAAGCAGAAACTGGTTGAAAATACCCAGGCTTTCGTGCAGGGGAAACAGGCAAACAACTGCCTATTGTTTGGGGATGCCGGAACAGGCAAGTCCAGCAGCATCAAAGCGGTTATCAACCAGTATTACGACCAGGGGCTGCGGATGATTGAGGTTTATAAGCATCAGTTTCAGGATTTAAACTCTGTAATTTCCCAGATTAAGAATCGCAATTACAAATTTATCATATATATGGATGACCTGTCTTTTGAGGAATTTGAGATTGAATATAAATATCTCAAGGCGGTAATTGAAGGCGGATTGGAAAAGAAGCCGGACAATGTGCTGATTTATGCAACGTCAAACCGCAGGCATCTTGTGCGGGAAAAGTTCAGCGATAAGCAGGAGAGGGATGATGAGCTCCATACGAATGATACTGTGCAGGAGAAATTATCTTTGGTAGCAAGGTTTGGGGTAACCATTTATTTTGGTGCGCCGGATAAGAAGGAGTACCATAATATCGTAAAAAGCCTGGCAGAGACAAACCATATCCTGTTGGGCGAGGAGGAGCTTTTATTGGAAGCAGACCGCTGGGAGCTGAATCATGGCGGACGTTCTGGAAGGACGGCACAGCAGTTTATCAATTATCTGTTGGGAAAACAATAAAGTGGGAAGGTGAAGCTATGAAAATTACGACATTTGCAGCAATTTACATCGGCTCCTATGAAGTGAGCATGAAAGTGTTTGAGATTCGTCCAGGAAGAAAAATACGGCAGGTAGATTATGTGCGCAGCCGTCTGGAGCTGGGACTGGATGCTTACAGCAAGGGAGTGATTGGCTATGAGCTGGTGGAAGACCTCTGCCAGGTGCTCAAAGAGTTCCGCTCCATTATGGACGGCTATAAAGTGGATACATATAAAGCCTATGCCGGCAATATGCTGCGGACGGTAAGCAATGGGCTGTTTATTCTGGAACAGATTCGTATACGGACAAAGCTGGAAGTTACGGTGGCAAGCAATTCGGAACTCCGTTTCCTCAGTTATGAATCGATGGCGGCATCTCCGGAATTTGAGAAAATGATTGGGCAGGGCGCTGTTGTTGTGGAAGTGGGCGGCGGAAGTATGCAGATTACGCTGTTTCAAAAGGGGACAGCCGTGACGACCCAGCATATTGAACTGGGTATCATGCGCATCTGGGAGAAACTCTCCAAAATCCGTAATATGGTTTCCCACTATGAGACGCAGATACAGGAATTGATTGATAAGGAGCTGGAAATCTTTAAACGGCTCTATCTGGAGGGGCGGGATATCAAATATGTGATTTTGATGGGGGATTATATCGGTGAGATGGTGAAAGGTTTCTCCAAGAAGCAGGAAGATGGGACCATTGAGTCAGAACGTTTCCTGAAATTACTGAATAAATGGCATAAAAAATCTCCGGAAGAGATTGCTATAGAACTGAACCTTGTCAATGAAAACGATCCGCTGATCCTTCCCTCTGTCGTGCTCTATAAGCGGCTGACGGAGGAGATGAACGCTGATTTTGTGTGGGTGCCGGGCGTCAGCATTGACGATGGGATTGTCTGCGATTATGCCCAGAAGAACCATATGATACGTTTCCTGCATGATTTTGACCAGGATATCCTGGCGGCTTCCAGAAACCTTGCGGAACGTTACCAGAGCTATTCCGGGCATACGGAATCTGTGCTGTCCACCAGCACGGCAATATTTGATGCCATGAAGAAGGTGCATGGCATGGATAAGAGGGAACGTCTGCTCCTGCAGGTAGCGGCCATCCTTCATGACTGTGGGCGTTATGTCAGCCTGACGAATCAGTTCGTCTGTTCCTATCAGATTATCATGGCCTCAGAGATTATCGGCATGACGGACCTTGAGCGGGAAATCGTGGCAAGCACGGTGAAGTATAATTCCCTGCCGCGGCCACCTTATGAGAGCCTGCGGGATAAGATGGATAAGGACAGCTATGTGATTGTATCTAAGCTTACAGCAATCCTGAAGATAGCCAATGCCATGGACCGCAGCCATAAGCAGAAGTTTGAAAATATCAAGGCAGCTTTAAGGGGCAAAGAGCTGATTATTACGATTGAGACGAAAGAGAACACGGTACTGGAAAAAGGGCTTTTTTCCGCATATGTGGAAGCTTTTGAGGAAGTGTTCAGCATTATGCCTAAGATTAAAGAGAAGAGAGTGTTTTAAGTTATAGTAAACGCATGAAATAAATGCGTTTACTATAACTGCTCCGCAGGGATGCGCACGGCTGCACATAGGAAATATGCCGCTTGCGGCGTGCATCCGGCGCAGGAAACGAATCAAAACGCAAACGTTTTGTTCGTTTTCTATACAGTTTGCCTGTCAACCAGGCTGTGGCTTAAGATGACAAAATAAAATGATTCAGGAGGTAGCATATGGAAAAAGAAAAAGATTTTCTGAAACCGGAATATTATGAGAACCGGGAGCTGAGCTGGCTGAAGTTTAACCAGCGTGTGTTGAATGAAGCCAGAGACAAATCAATTCCTCTGTTGGAGAGGTTAAAATTTGTGAGCATCACGTCCTCCAACCTGGATGAATTTTTTATGGTGCGCGTGGCGTCCCTCAAAGATATGGTACATGCAGGTTATAAGAAGACAGATATCGCCGGGATGACAGCACAGGAGCAGCTAACAGCAATCAATAAGGATACGCGTGCATTGGTGGAACTGCAGTATTCTACCTATAACCGTTCCCTTCTGCCCTTGCTGCACAACCATGGGATTGAAATTATCGATACCCATGAAGACCTTACACCTGAGCAGGCAGAGTATGTGGACCATTATTTTCAGGAAAATGTATATCCGGTGTTGACGCCCATGGCGGTAGACGCATCCCGACCATTCCCACTGATTCGCAACAAATCGCTGAATATTGCTGCGCTGCTGATGAAGAAAGAAGACAAGAAAGAAGAGATAGAGTTTGCCACCGTGCAGGTTCCGTCCGTGCTTCCACGTATTGTGCAGATTCCCTCCGGTACGGAAGGGGGCAGGACTTTCCTTCTGTTAGAGCAGATGATTGAGCGCAATATCCATCAGCTGTTTTTGAATTACAACGTGCTTTGTGCTTATCCTTACCGGATTATGCGCAATGCCGACCTGAGCATTGACGAGGATGAGGCAGAAGATTTGCTGCAGGAAATCCAGAAACAGCTGAAAAAGCGTCAGTGGGGCGAGGTTATCCGCCTGGAAGTGGAAGAAAAAGTCGACAAACGTCTCCTCTCCATCCTGAAGGAAGACCTGCATATCGCCCAGGAGGATATCTATAAAATTGGCGGTCCCATAGATTTGACATTTCTGATGAAGATGTATGGCATGGAAGGGGAAGACGAACTGCGCTATGCGCCTTACAAGCCGCAGCAGGTTCCGCAGATTACGCCGGGCGAAGATATCTTCGCGGCAATCCGCAAAGGAGATATTCTGCTGCATCACCCCTATCAGACGTTCGACCCGGTTGTTGATTTCATACGCCAGGCTGCCAAAGACCCCGATGTGCTTGCCATTAAGCAGACCCTGTACCGTGTCAGCGGCAATTCCCCGATTATCGCGTCCCTGGCGCAGGCAGCGGAGAACGGCAAGCAGGTATCGGTGCTGGTGGAACTGAAAGCGCGTTTTGATGAGGAAAATAATATTGTCTGGGCACAGAAATTAGAAAAAGCCGGCTGCCATGTCATATATGGTTTGGTGGGGCTTAAGACCCACAGCAAGATTGCCCTGGTGGTGCGCAGGGAAGAAGATGGCATCCGTCGGTATGTGCATCTTGGCACTGGCAATTACAATGATTCCACTGCAAAGCTGTATACGGATTTGGGAATGTTTACCTGTTCGGAGGCAATCGGCGAGGATGCCACGGCAGTGTTTAACATGCTTTCCGGTTATTCTGAGCCGCTCACCTGGAATAAGTTGGTGGTAGCGCCCATCTGGCTGCGCAAACGTTTCCTGAAGCTGATTAAACGGGAGATAAAACATGCGCAGGACGGAAAAGAAGCGTTTATCAAGGCAAAAATGAATTCCCTCTGCGACCGTGACATCATTGCCGCCCTGTATGAGGCTTCCGCAGCGGGCGTGAAGATTGACTTGGTGGTGCGCGGCATCTGCTGCCTTAAGACAGGGATTGCAGGCGTCAGCGAGAATATCACTGTGTGTTCCATTGTAGGCAATTTCTTAGAACATAGCCGTATTTTCTGGTTCCACAATGATGGGCAGGAAGAGATTTATATGGGAAGCGCGGACTGGATGCCAAGAAACCTGGACAGACGTGTGGAAATTATGTTCCCGGTGGAGGATGAAGTACTGATGGACCAGGTGCGCCACGTTTTAGAGACGCAGCTTGCAGACAATACCAAGGCCAATATTTTGCAGCCGGGCGGCAGATATGAGAAAATAGATAAACGAGGGAAGAGACTGGTCAATTCGCAGGAGCAGTTTTGCGAGGAAGCAAAAGCAGCGGTGCCTAAAAAGGCAAATGTATACCAGGATCGGGTATTCATTCCCGCAGAGCCAGTGGATTGAGTGAGGAGGACATTATGACAAGCAAAATCCTGTTTACGGATTTAGACGATACACTGTTGGACGACGACAAGGAGATTTGCCGTGAGAACCGGGAGAAAATTGCCCAGATGCTGGAACAGGGGCATTATTTTGTGATTGCCACGGGGCGTCCCACGGCAACCGGGAAGATTGTGGTAAAGGAACTGGGACTGACGATGCCAGGCTGCTATATGGCAGCGTTTAACGGAGCGGTCATTTATGATTGTGCCGCGCAGCGTATTCTTGCCCAGCGCACGATTCCATTGTATGTGGCAAAGGAAATCCTTGACGAGGCGCATAAGGAAGGGATTTATATACATAGCTACCAGCAGGATATCATATTAACAGAGGAACATGGCGCGGAACTGGAATTTTACCTCGATAAGGTGAAAATGGAGTATCAGTTGGTATCCGACATTTACAGCAGGCTTTATGGTGAACCCAATAAACTTATCATGATAGATTTAGGGGGGCAGAACAGGCTGGCGGATTTTGTGGAGAAGCATGAGAAGTTCCGGGAGAATACGAACATGTTCTTTTCCAGGAATGAATATCTGGAAATCTGTCCGAAAGGTACAGACAAAGGAAGCGCAGTCACGTATATCAGCCGATTTTTAGGCGTGGCGCCAGAGCATACCGTGGCAGTAGGGGATGAGCGCAACGATATCCCCATGATACAGGCGGCGCATGTCGGGGTGGCGGTGAAAAACGGCCACCCGGAAATTAAAGAGGCTGCAGATTATGTCACTCAAAGTGACAGCGCACATGGCGCAATTGCAGAGGTAATTGATAAATTTATTTTTGAACGGTGAGGCGGTGGCGTTCCTTAATCTCAGCAAGGATATCATAGGGAATACAGAGGTTTCCCCTGCCGGTCCCTAACTGTATATAGGGCTTATTGAATCCATGGTAATCAGAGCCGCCGCTGATTAATAGGTCATATTCCTGTGCCAGCTTGCGCATGTTTATCTCATCGCCTGGCGTATTCATGGAATAGACAGCTTCCATCCCGGCGAGACCGGCAGATTTTAATTCTCCAAGGAATGCGCATAGCCTTTGCTGGTTCATGTGGCATAGTACCGGGTGGGCAAAAAAGGCAAGCCCACCGCCCAGCTGAATCAGCTTAATGGCTTCGAAGGGTGTGATTTTTTCCCGAGGCACATAGCAGCGGCAATCGTCGCCCAGATATTTGGCAAACACGGTTTCACGGTCTTTTACGAAGCCGTGTTCCACCAGATAGCGGGCAAAATGCGCCCGTGTAACAACCTTGTCAGGGTATTCATCATAGAGCCCCTGCATGGTAATGTCAAATCCTTCCTGCCTGAGGCGGGCAACCATTTTTTCATTGCGCTTGTTTCTGCCGTCTACAAAATCATTTAGCTGGTCAAGAAATTGTCTGTTTTCCTCATCGATATAGTATCCGAGGATGTGAACCTCTTTCCCCTGATAGTCGGTAGAAAGTTCAACTCCCGGCACTAATTCAAGCCCCAGGGAATCAGCAATGGGGCGCGCCTTGGCAAGTCCCTGGATGGTATCGTGGTCTGTCAGGGCGACAGCGGACAAGCCGGTTTTTTTTGCATGTTCCATCAATTCCTGCGGGGTCATGGTACCGTCGGATTCCGTGGAATGGGTATGTAAGTCGATACGTCTGCCAATATATTCTGTCATAGAAAATCCTTTCTGTTGCCTATAAAAATAATTGCTATATTCAGTCTATCAAAAAAAATCACATAAGAAAAGAGCGGATTATTATGAAAAAGAAATTTAATATGAAAATATGTCTTTTATTGCTGGCAGTTATCCTGTTATTTTCTGAGACATCTGCAGTGCAGGTACAGGCAAGGTCCCCGGTCAGTTTCTGCAGTGAACAGGAATGGGAAGTGCTGAAGATGGTGAACAAAGAGCGGCTCAATAAGGGGCTTGTGCCTTTGGGCATCCTGGGCAGCCTACAGACGGTAAGCGATTTACGAGCTGTGGAACTCAGCAAGGATTTTTCCCATACAAGACCTGATGGGAGCGACTGTTTTTCATTGCTGCAAGGGCTAAGCTATAACTCGGCGGGAGAGAATATTGCAACTGGATATCCGTCAGCGCAAGAGGTGATGGAGGGCTGGATGAACAGCCCGGGACATAAGGCGAACATATTAAACAGCCGCTTTACACATATTGGGATTGGATATTATGGTATAGCCGATATGGGCAGCTATTACTGGTCACAGGTATTTATCGGGCAGTGCACGCCGCTTGCGATTGCTGTGGACAATGCCAGAAAATGGAAAAAATATCCGCGGGGGACTACGGTAGAGGAGATGGAGCGTTTGCTGACAGTGACGTGCAGGCAGCATGGCATAAGCTATCTGCCGCTGACGGATAAGATGTGCAGCGGCTATGACCGGAACACCACCGGCAAAAAGAAGGTTAAAGTAAATTATCTGGGAAAAAGCATAAGTTTTAAAGTGGAAGTTACAGGTATCGACATCAGCCATGCAAAGATTTCCAACATAAAGAATAAGAAATATAACAGGAAGCCGCAGAAGCAGAATCCCAAGGTGTCGCTGCATGGCAAGACGTTGGTGAAGAACAGGGATTATACCATATCCTATAAGCACAACAGAAAGAGGGGCAGGGCAACCATGATAATCACCGGCAAGGGAAAATACAGTGGGACTGCCATACGGCATTTTAAGATTACGAAACGGTAAATACTTTTATTATTGTGCAAACATGCCCACGGATTCTATATCTCTACGTGATATAATATCATATCACGTAGAGAATTTTTTATCTTATAGGAAATTCCGCCCTTATGT
>CANOHX010000101.1 GCA_947565885.1 uncultured Lachnospiraceae bacterium | reverse complement strand
GGCGGATGAGGCGGTGGAGAGCATTCTCAATCTTTTCGTACGCACCAATAATAACCGCGAATTCTGCCAGATGATTAAAAAGACGAAGCTTATATAATAAGTAGTTTTAGAAGGATGGGAAAAATTTATGAAAAAAATAACAGCTATTTTACTGGCGGCAGGATTGTTTGTGGGAATGTATCCAAGTCAGATAAATCAGGCTGCAGCAGCAAGAGCCGCGGAGGAAATACAATTTCATGAAGAAGCGGAAACCAGGGAAGTGCAGTGGGAAGATAAAGCATCATCCGTTAGGGAAAAGAAAGCTGCAGGATTAGGGAACGAAACGAATAGGCAGGTCAAAGGACTTTATTTTAAACTATCTAAAGAACAGTGGGATGGCGAGGAAGATGGGCTGTTTCCGGGCGATATGAGCGGCGTAAGCTATGAATATGAAAATGTAACGGATACGCCGTATACGCTGCAGGTGTCAAGTTCCAATACGAATGTCATTAAGATTACCTCCGAGAACCCAATCGTAATTGCGGAGAGAACTGAGGGAATGGACAGCATTTCTTTTAAGGCAGTAAATCCGGGCGTGTCTGAGATTATAGTGAAAGCCGGCGTGGACACCTATAAAACTAAAGTTCATGTACTGCCGCCCCTGGTAAAGATGAAAGGCATAAAACAGGCGGGGTATAGAAGCGTCCAATTGAAGTGGAATAAAATTGCTGGCTGCAGCGGGTATCTCATCGAGCGTGCGTCCGCTGGAAAGAGTAATTATAAGACAGTAAAAAGCGTATATGGAGGAGAGAATGCCAGCGCTATCGTAGATGCAGAATGGAATAAGCCATATAGTTACCGGGTGGTTGGGTTTATAAAAGATGGAGAGAGTATCATTCGGGGACGGGCGGAAGAGGATAGCGAGTACAATTTTACCGTCCGCAAAATAGGGGCAGAGCTCACTTCCATCAAGAAATCCGGCAGCAGGAATCTGCTGATTAAGTGGAAGCCCATGGACGGAGCGATTGGGTATAAATTATACCGTTCTGCGTATGAGAACGGCGCGTACAAATGCGTATCCAAAATCAGCGGCGGGAGCAAGTCTTCCTGTAAGCAGAAAGTGGACAAGGGCGTGACGTATTTCTATAAGCTGGTCACAGTATATCCAGAAGGAGAAAGCGATTTTTCCAGGTCTGTTTCACAGTTTATTCCAAAGAGCGGTAAAGCCACAGCGGTGGAGCAGAACAATGTCAGCCAGAATGCCGGCTTCGGCGGTCAGTATGGCGGGAACTGGGCGCATAGCGATGATACATATTACTATCAGGCGAATGGCAAGCTTCATGTTGTCTGCGTACAAAGAGATACTTCCCTGAAAATTTATACGCTGGATTCATCCCTGAAAGTGAAGAGTACGAAAACAGTAAATATAGGGTATGACTACTGGGGCGGTTTTTACCATGGACCGGATGGGAATTTTTATGTGGCGGTCGGTTATGCAAACCATCAGGAAAGCAGGACGAAGACTGTCATAAAAGTGATAAAATACAATAGCAAGTGGAAAAAGGGCAGGACGGCGAGCATTAAAGGGGGAGCCTCCAATTCATTTGTCGGGATATACGAACCATTTGATGCCGGCAACTGCCGGATGGATATGCAGGGGTCGACGCTGTATCTGGTGACTTCGAGGACGATGTTCCGGGGAAGCGACGGCCTGCGGCATCAGTCTAATATTTCCTTTAAGATTGATACCAAGAAGATGAAACTAAAACAGGCAAATGACAGCTATGTCAGCCATTCGTTCAATCAATTCGTAAAATTTAAAGACGGAAGCCTCTATGTGCTGGACCATGGAGACGCATACCCGCGTTCACTGGTACTGACTATGGTAGACAGGTATGGGACAGAGGAATCCAGCAGAAGCAGGAAAGGATTGTTTTCTTTTCAGGGAGAGACAGGAAATAATTATACAGGGTGCAAGCTGGGCGGTATGGAGATAGGAGAGAAAAATGTGCTGGCATGTGGAATCTCTGTTCCCCACAAGTATAAAGTGAAAGGTGTTTCCGGTTCCGACAGCAGCTTGAAGAAAAATGTCTACCTGACAGTAACGAACCGTATGACGGGAAAGACAAAAGTGAAGTGGCTGACACAGTATCACCCCAAAACATCGTCTGTTACAGTCGGGGAAGCCCGTATGGTAAAATTATCAGATACCAGGTTTGCAGTCATGTATTCCATCACGCAGGGGAACACAAAAAAGATGCAGTATGTGGTTGTCAGCGACACAGGGAAAAAGATTTGTGCAAAAACATATGCGGACCTTTCGTTTTCAGCCAGTTCCCAGCCAATTCTCAGCAAAGGGAAAATTGTCTGGATGGAGACGTCATACAGTGCAGATTATAACGGAACACGGACAAGGCTGTTCAGTATCCCGGCAATTTACTGATCAAGCTGTTTGCTTTCCGGGATGTGGCGTGAAACTGGCATGTGCTGAGCAGTTACGGAATTTATAAATATTTTTCAAAAGAACTTGCATATCTGGGAAATGTATGCTACAATGATAAAGCTGTTGCGTAGGCAATAGCACGAACAGGAAAATCAGTTTTTAGATTTAAATATAGAGAGTGAAGAGGTGAAAACATGAGAGAAGGAATCCATCCGGCATATCATCAGGCAACCGTAACATGCAACTGCGGAAATACGTTTGTGACAGGTTCTACCAAAGAAGATATCCACGTTGAAATCTGTTCCAAGTGCCATCCGTTCTATACCGGACAGCAGAAAACTGCTCAGGCGCGAGGACGTATTGACAAGTTCAATCGTAAGTATGGCATGAACAATCAGTAATGTTATAGTTCAACTGAACCGAAAGAGGATGTCTTTTTATTTGGACATCCTCTCTTTTTGGAATTTTTTATCTCTAGGAAATACTGTGTTGAATTAACGTGCGAAAGTGCAGATTTTGTTTTCAGAAGTTTGGGAAGGAGTGCAAAGATGGCATATTCTGGAATTGGCGGTCAGGCTGTCATAGAAGGCGTGATGATGAAGCATAAGGAAACATATGCTGTGGCAGTGCGTAAGCCGGACCATGATATTGTGGTTGAGAAGAGGGAATATCGGGGAATCTGTCAAAACAAGATAATGAGGAACTTGGTGTTTATCCGGGGGATTATCAGTTTTGTGGAATCTATGGTATTAGGGATGTCAACTCTGACTTTTTCGGCTTCTTTTTTTGAGGAGGATGATAGGGGCGGAAAGGAGAAAAGTGAGAGGAAAGAGAAAGCAGAGATGGGATTTACGATTGTTTTGTCTCTGTTGCTTGCGGTGGCAATTTTTATGGTGCTGCCTTTTTATGCATCCTTATTTTTCCAGAGGTATATTTCCTCTGAGACAGTGGTGATTCTCATTGAAGGCTTCCTGCGCCTTTTCATCTTTTTTGCCTACATCCTGTTGATTTCCAGAATGGAGGATATCAGAAGGGTATTTATGTATCATGGAGCGGAACATAAATGCATTAACTGCATTGAACATGGAATGGACCTGACTGTGGAAAATGTAAAGGCAAGTTCTAAAGAACATAAACGGTGCGGAACCAGCTTCCTGTTTTTTGTGGTCATCATTTCTATTATAGCAACAATGTTTATTCGTGTGGATTCCAGGATTCTCAGGCTCATCCTGAGGCTTGCCATTATTCCTCTTGTTGCCGGGATTTCATATGAATTTATCCGCCTTGCCGGAAGAAGCGACAATCCAATTATTAACTTGCTCAGCAAGCCAGGCTTATGGATGCAGAAACTGACGACCAAGGAACCGGATGAGGAGATGATTGAGGTAGGAATTGCTTCCGTAGAGGCGGTGTTTGACTGGAAAAGTTATGTGGAAACTGTGAGGGAGAAAGAGACGGCATGACATTTGAAAACGCTTTGGAGTATGGGAAAGAAGTTTTGCGGAAGGCAGATGTGTTGGATTATGAGCTGGATGCTTGGTATCTTATGGAATATGTCTGTAAGATTGATAAAAGCCGGTATTATGCCCATAATGACGATGAAATGGAAAATGGGAAATTTTTGGAATATGAGCTTTTGCTGAAAAAACGTGCGGAGCGGGTGCCGCTGCAGTATATAACCGGAAACCAGGAGTTTATGGGACTTCAGTTTAAGGTGAATTCATATGTGCTGATACCGAGGCAGGATACGGAGACGTTGGTGGAAGAGGCGGTGAAAATGCTGGAGCCAGGCATGGAGGTATTAGATCTCTGTACAGGATCCGGCTGCGTAATTATCAGCCTTTTAAAACAGAAGCAGCTGGTGGGGACAGCCAGTGACGTTTCCAAGCAAGCGTTATTGACTGCTAAGGAAAATGCCAGGAATAACCAGGTGGAGCTTAAGTTGGTGCGTAGCGACCTGTTCCAGAATATTGGCGGCAGATATGATATGATTGTCTCTAACCCTCCTTATATTCCGACTGGAACCATTCCAACGCTGATGCCGGAGGTGAAAAATTTTGAACCTGTGGAAGCTTTAGACGGTGGGGAGGATGGGTTGGATTTTTATCGGCAGATTGTAACGCAGAGCAGGAAGTTTTTGAAATCTAATGGTTATCTCTGCCTGGAAATCGGGCATGACCAAGGAGGCAGGGTGGCGTTTCTCATGGAGGAAAACGGTTACCGGAACGTGAAAGTCATAAAAGACCTTGCAGGAAATGACAGGGTAGTCCGCGGCAACCTGCCGTCAGTCAAGTAGAAAGGAAGAGTGAAATGTTTGATAAGTTAGAAGATATCCTTCTTCGTTTTGAAGAAATTATGAACCAGCTCAGTGAGCCGGATGTGGCGAATGATACGAACCGTTTCCGTATGCTGATGAAAGAGCAGAGCGACCTTGCGCCGATTGTGGAAGCTTACAAGGAATATAAACAGGCGAACCAGAATATTGAAGATTCCCTTGCCATGCTTGAGGAAGAGAATGATGAGGAGATGCGTGAGCTTGCCAAGGAAGAGCTGAATGAGTCCCGGCAGAAAGTCGAAGCATTGGAAAAAGAGTTAAAAATACTTCTGCTGCCCAAGGACCCCAATGATGACAAGAATGTCATTGTGGAAATCCGTGCAGGTGCAGGTGGGGATGAGGCGGCGTTATTTGCGGCAGAGATTTACCGTATGTATGTGCATTTTGCCGAGACCCATCGTTGGAAGGTTGAGACGATGGAATGTGAGGAAATCGGCATTGGCGGCATGAAAAATGTTACTTTTATGATTACGGGGCAAGGAGCATATTCCGTGATGAAATATGAGTCCGGCGTTCACCGGGTGCAGCGTGTGCCAGAGACAGAGTCCGGCGGTCGTATCCATACCTCCACAATCACTGTTGCAGTGATGCCGGAAGCGGAGGAAGTGGATGTTGTGATTGACGAGAAAGATATTCGTATTGACGTGATGCGTGCCTCTGGAAACGGCGGACAGTGCGTCAATACCACGGATTCTGCAGTTCGCCTGACGCATTATCCCACAGGGATCGTCATTTACAGCCAGACGGAGAAATCCCAGCTGCAGAACAAAGAAAAAGCCTTTGCCCTGCTTCGTGCCAAGCTGTATGATATGGAGTGCCAGAAGCAGCATGATGCGGAAGCTGAAGCAAGGCGGAGCCAGATTGGCACCGGAGACCGCTCTGAGAAAATCCGTACCTACAACTTTCCCCAGGGGCGTGTCACAGACCACCGCATCAACCTCACCTTGTATAAGCTGGATAAGGTGATGAATGGCGATATCCAGGAGATTGTGGATGCCTGTATTGCAGCCGACCAGGCGGCGAAGCTAAGCAGCTTTGAAGATAGGGCTTGAAAGCCTTGATTTTGCGGGATTTCTGGGGATATCCGGTTCTGGTGGAAATGGAATAAAGATAGGAAAAAGACGGTCATGGACAGCTTCATCGACTGTCTTCAATGTCACAATACCGGATGATGAAAGCCATGTAAGGAATCTTCAAATCGAAGATTCCAATGGCAGATTGCATATTCTATGTCATTCAGCTTTCTCCTCCTGCCTCATTGCCAGATAGCCAATGGTTATAGTCCATACATAGGCGCAGGTCTTGGGAATCATAAGCATACCAATCATAGGGATAGTATCCGCCCAAAGAACAACCGGGATATAAAATCCAAAACTAAGAACGATTGTCAGCCACATATATTTGAAACTTTTGTCTTTATTTTCTCTGGCGCTTTTAAAAAAGAGAATAATGACGGTCAATCCCAACAGTGCAAATGGAATATTACGGTAAATTCCCCAGGAGAGCGGAGAATTCGTGCTTAACCATTGGTTTTGGGGGAAGAAGCAGAGAATAATCCGCAATGCCGATAAAAAATATACGAGAATGGTTATGCTGTTTTGTCCTTTTATGTTGTAGCGTATTCTCCAAACATAATACAAGAGCACATAAAAAACTGTCATTGTGATGGAGGTGATAAACTTTCCGGCACCCAAAGCTACGGTGAAATTTTCTAAACCTGTTGTACAGAGAGCTATGGCACGCGGCACCAAGTGAAAAGAATCTCCGGCGCCAAGTACGACAGCCATAATGCCGAATAAGCGGTACTGTCTGTTGCCTTTGCTTTTCACAATCATGATAATGCCAATTGTGATAACGGAAATTAAATATATTGCATCAAATAAAGTTTCTGCAATCGCCTGCATAAATATCCCTCGCTTTCTTCATGTAAATAGACCATGTTCATTTTGACAGTCTTAGTCCGTGTTGTCAAGCGCCTGAGAAAATAAATTAACATGACATACAGTTGTCTCGTTTTATATGTTATCCTTAAACAAATAAAACAAGGAGGTACAGTGAGTTGATTGAATCAAGATGTGGATTGCTGTGCAGCGAGTGCAGTTTTCGGGAAGAGATGGGGTGCAAGGGATGTGCGGAGATGGAAAAGCCATTTTGGGGACCAAGCTGTCCGGTGAAGTCCTGTTGTGAAGAAAAAGGTCAGCAGCATTGCGGGGAGTGCAGTGATTTTGTCTGTTCTGTGTTACATACGTTTGCGTATGACATGGAACAGAGTGATAATGGCGTCCGTATTGAACAGTGCAAGAAATGGAGAAGCTAAAATAGGTGATACAGTTCACTCTCACGCTATTCGCAAAGTAAAACAGATGTCACGGTTCATTCCAACGCCGTTCGCAAAGTCTTAAAAATATCTTAAATTATAAATTTTCATTGTCTCTCTGGAATTCTTGTGCTATAATGCAGTTTGATAGTGTGCAGAACAAGAAATAAAGGTGGTAAGTATGAGAGAAAAGTTAAAAGAGTTCCTCTACCGTTACCGGCATGGATGGATTTTATCATATATGATTGTCTATCAGATATGGTTTATCTATGTAGAACGGACAGTAACCAGACGTTTCCACATTGTACATATGGCGGTGGATGATTACATTCCTTTCGTGGAAATTTTCATTGTCCCATATCTTCTGTGGTTTGGATATGTAGCGTTTGCGGTGGTCTGGTTCTTTTTTAAGGATGTGCAGGATTATTATAAGCTTTGCACATTTCTGTTTGTGGGCATGACGGTGTTTCTTGTCGTGTCGACCGTGTACCCGAATGGGCATTACCTCCGCCCAAGGGTGTTTGAGAGGGACAATATATTTATCTCTATGGTGAAAGGGCTGTATATGCTTGATACCCCTACGAACCTGTTTCCGAGCATCCATGTGTATAACTCCCTTGGCGTACATCTGGCAGTTATGCACAGTGAGAAGCTGAGAGAGAAAAAGTGGGTAAAGAATGGCTCCTTTGTGATGATGCTTTCAATCATTGCGTCTACCATGTTCCTGAAACAGCATTCGGTATTTGATGTAATTACCGGCTGCCTGATGGCGTTGGTAATGTATACTTTAGTATATGCAAGGGACTGGCAGCCTGGCAGGAGGGAAGCGTATGAAAGACAGTACCGTGCAAAGAGAAGATATAGAGAAATTTAAGAAAACACTGATTATAAGGATGAAAGGAATAGTATTATGGGTATGTTGGAAGATTTAAAAGACTTAGGTGTGGATGTAGATGAGGCTCTGAAGCGTCTGGGCGGCAATGAGGCATTTTATAAGAAGATGCTGGGGCGTGTGAAGTCTATGTTGGAAGAGACGCCGGTAGACCCGGATTTTGACGCGGGGGATTACAAAGCAATGATTGAAAGTACGCACGCCATCAAAGGCGCTACGGGGAATTTATCCCTGACACCGTTGTATAAGGCGTATACGGACATTGTGGATTTACTGCGCCAGGATAAGCCGGAAGAGGCAAGAAAGATTTTGGTGGATATCCTTCCGGTACAGGCTCAGATTCTTGAGATTATCGACCGCTATAAATAAGAAGTGCAGATAACGTACATATTTTTGGTTTTTACTTGATATAATGGAATAAATGTGAAAACAGGAGTAAAGATATGTGCGGAATAGCAGGATTTTATCATAGAGATAAGGATTATGAGAAGGATGGGACGTATTACCGTTCCATCCTTGTTGCTATGCATGAAAAACTTTGCCGGAGGGGACCGGATGATGCTGGGGTTTATCTGAGCGGTCAATGCGGACTGGCGCACAGCCGCCTGTCCATCATTGATTTGTCTGGCGGGCATCAACCGATGGTGAGGGGGAGAGAGGGGCGCACCTGCGCCATCGCTTATAATGGAGAATTATACAATGCAGAGGAACTGCGCAGGGAACTGCGAGATAAGGGATGGCAGTTTGAGACGACGTGCGATACGGAAGTCATTCTCTTAGGGTTTATGGAGTATGGGGCAGAGATTGCTTCCAAGCTGAACGGCATTTTCGCCTTTGCCATATTGGATGAGCGGGAGGATATGCTGTATCTATTCCGCGACCCCATGGGCGTGAAGCCGCTGTTCTATATGAAGAGAGAAGATGAGCTGATCTTTGCTTCAGAGCCCAAAGGGATTCTGGTCCATCCGTCTGTGACAGCGGAACTTGACCGGGAGGGGCTGAATGAGGTTTTTGGCATTGGTCCGGCGAGGAGCATGGGCTGTGGCGTATTTAAGGGTATGCGGGAAGTGTGTCCGGGAGAGTATATTACTTATGGAAAGAAGCGGGCACTGCAGAGGAAAACATATTGGCGGCTGGAAAGCCGTCCCCATATGGACAGTTATGGGAAGACGGTGGAGACGGTTTCTGAACTGGTGCAGGATGCTGTCCGTAGGCAGATGGTTTCGGATGTGCCCATCTGTACGTTTTTGTCGGGGGGTGTGGACAGTAGCCTGGTGTCTGCCATATGTGCTGTGGAATTAAAAAAACAGGGCAGGCAATTGACGACATTCTCTTTTGACTTCGTGGATAACCAGAAGAATTTTAAGGCAAACGATTTTCAGCCGTCCCAAGACAGACCGTATGTGGAGAAAATGGTAAGTTATATCGGTTCCGAGCATCATTTTTTGGAATGCGATAATGAACATCAGATTGCGATGCTTTACGATTCGGTAAAAGCACACGATTTGCCGGCGATGGCGGACGTGGATTCTTCTATGCTGTATTTTTGCTCGCAGGTCAGCCAAAGCCATAAGGTGACCTTGACTGGGGAGTGTGCGGATGAGATTTTCGGGGGATATCCCTGGTTCCACCGGGAAGAATGTTTTCTTGCAGATACATTTCCCTGGACGATGGATTTGTCGCCGAGAAAAGAACTGCTGGCAGATGACTTTCTGGATTACCTCCATATGGATGAATATGTAAAAGAGCGCTATCAGAAATCTGTCGCCCAGACGCCCAGATGTGCAGAGGACAGTCCACAGGAGGCGAGGCGGAGGGAGATTTCCTGGCTGAATCTTAGGTGGTTCATGCAGACTTTGCTTAACCGTATGGACCGTACCAGTATGTATAGCGGGCTGGAGGCGCGGGTCCCCTTTGCTGACAGGAGAATTGTCCAGTATGTGTGGAACGTCCCCTGGGAGATGAAAGCGAAGGATGGCGTGGTAAAGAACCTGCTGCGGCAATCTGGCAGAGGAATATTGCCGGATGAAGTGCTGTTTCGCCGAAAATCCCCATACCCCAAGACGTATGACCCGCGGTATGAGAATCTTCTGAAAGGGAAGATGCGTCAGTTGCTGATGGAGGCAGAGGCTCCTGTGCTGCAGTTCCTGAACAAGGATAAGGTGGAAGCTTTTCTGGCGCGTCCGTCTGATTATGGAAGACCCTGGTATGGGCAGCTGATGGCGGGACCTCAGCTGCTTGCCTACCTGATTCAGATTAATGAATGGATGGAGCAGTATGAAATAAAGGTGCGTGGTTATTAATAAAAGCAGACAAATAAATTCAGACCCCCCCAGCCACAGAATGGTAAAGCTGTGAGATAAATTCAGAACCCCCAGCCACAGGCATGT
>CANOHX010000100.1 GCA_947565885.1 uncultured Lachnospiraceae bacterium | reverse complement strand
GGATAACCCACCCGAAGGCATGACATCCGGGGACATTCGCCGCATGAGTGAGGATGACCTTCTTGATATGGATTATTTCTTAAATGAGGATGACCCATTTGACGACGATTTTGGAGAGGAGGGTTTTTATATCTTCTAAATCCCTGACCGTCTGTTTTGTATACCTAAAAGACATATCTATCTAACGTATGTTCGGTAAACATACGTTTTTCTTTGCGCTCTAAAAGGTCGAAATTTCCTATAAAACAAAAAAGGAAACTGCCGCAGTTTCCTCCTTTTGCTTCATCAGCCAAAAAGAAGCGCTGGTCTAACCAAGCGCTTCCCACATCTTCTTATTGACGGATATAAATCCCCTGCTGTTCAATAAAATCCTCCAGCTCATCCTGGGCATCCTGAGACCAGGTCTCACTCAGCGAAGTCCCTTTCTTCTGCTCCTGCGAGGCAGAATTACGCTTATCCTCCTGTTCATACATGGCTTTTGCCTCCCTTCCATCGTCCTTTGCTGCTGCCCATTGGCTTCACTCGTTTCTTTAGGCTTCTGCCCATCGGGTTAGCTCGTGCCTTTGCGTGTCTGCCCATCCGCTTCACCCGTTTCTTTATCTGTCTGCCCTCCCGGCAAACCAGCTTCTTTATCTGTCTCTTCTGGTCAGACGTTATCCTCTCCTCCATCTGTCGGTAATGTTTCGTCCAAATCCTGATTTTCTTTGTCGCCACCCATAGTGTGGGCAGCAATAAGATCTTGCAGCTGCTTACTCTTCTCACTCAGAATCGCCTCCACTCTCTCCTGTGTTACCCCGCTCATACGGTATCGGCCGCTGGGGTCCATCCCGGTCTCCAGCTGCCGCTCTAACATTTCCCTCTCAGCAATCAGTCTCTGTACCACCATCGCCGTCTTATTATTCTGTTCTTCTTTAAGCTTCCTGACAACCTCCTCGGCTTCTTCGCGCTCTTCCTGCAGCTGTTTATGCTTTTCCTCCTGCGCCCTGCGTTCCAATTCTTCCCTGCTTGTATAAATGACATTACTCCGTTTCACAATGCATCTGGCAATCCGTTCCTGTTCATTTCTCTTATCAATTGCATCCTTCATAGCTACCACTCCTGTCTCCTGCTGTAAAATCTCAAAAAGAAGCCAAGCTCCTTCTCTTATTTTCTTTAATTTAAAGTATAGCACGAAATTTCCATGAATAAAAGTGGTAAATTACGTGCATCATTTTAATAGTAACAGTTCAGCCAGCCGAGTTAAATTGTGGAAAATCGTGCTTGCAGGAATTTTACACAATTCAACTCAGCTGAGGGAACGCCATTTTATGAGCAAAGTTAGCTGCAAAGCAGCGAGAAAGCGCTGTAAGCGTCTTTGCGAATGGCGTGGGCTGAACTGTTACTTTTAATACGAACATTAAAATCGGGAGGTAACATTATGGCGGCATACAAAGTTGAAATCTGCGGAGTCAACACTTCAAAACTCCCAGTATTGAAAGATGAGGAGAAAGACGACCTCTTCTCCCGAATTAAGGCGGGGGACATGGAAGCCCGGGAGACTTACATCAAGGGCAACCTCCGCCTGGTCTTAAGCGTCATCAAACGTTTTGCGAACAGCAATGAAAATGTAGATGACTTATTCCAAATCGGCTGTATCGGCCTGATTAAATCCATTGACAACTTTAACCCGGAAATCGGCGTCAAATTTTCTACCTATGCAGTGCCAATGAATGTGTCCTGTCGAAAATCCTACAGAGTGAAATCTATATGGACATGGGAATCGGTGATAACCACTTTATTCACAAGTTTGCGGATAATATGCTTCTTCTGCCGCACGTCCATAGAATCCCACAGCTCACTCACTGTCAACAGCAGTTCCGCCTTTTCTTTTCTCCTCGCCAGCACAATATCGCTCTTCGTGTTCATCTCAATCTGCTGATTGATTTGGCTCAATTTCTTCTTCAGCTCATCGATGGTCTCCAACAAAATATCATTGTCCTCCTCAGCAGCATATATGTTATAGAGCCTTTTTATTTTTTTATTCAGTGCGCTCTGCTGTTCATATAACATTGAAACGGTATCGCCTGGCGCCAGCGATTCCGTTTCGCTGGGCTTATAATTATTGGCAAATGCAAATATTGCCTGGATAACCGTCTCCTCCACCTCATCTGCCCATACCCTTTCCTGATTGCAGTCCGGGTCCTTGACCAGGTACAGCTTAGACTTCTGCTGGGAATAGCATACCAATTTGCAGCCTTTATTCCCCCATTTCTGATAGCGCATCTTGGCGCCGCATTTCCCGCAATGAAGCAGCCCCGTAAGAAGATGCTCCGATGTGTTTGCACGCACAAACTTGCGCTCTAACATACAGCGCATGGCTATGTCATAGATTTCTTTGGAGATAATCGGCTCATGCTGCCCCTGGTACTCTTCCCCATTGTATTCGATGATTCCATAATTGCTTTTGCGCATCAAAATCTGGTACACAAGCCTGTCATATTTCAGCCCCAGCAGATTCGCTATCTCCTGCGGAGCCTTCCCTTCGATATATAATTTATATATCTCACGCACTTTCCTGGCATCTTTATTGGGCACAAGGACGCCTTTCTCCTTGTCGTAATCATAGCCAAAAGGTACGCGCCCTCCGCCCATCCACAATCCAGACTTCACGCGTTCTTTCATGCCCATGCGCGTACGGAGCCGTATGTTTTCGCGCTCTAACTGGGCAAATGCCGACAAAATCCCCAACATGAGCCTGCCCATCGGCGTAGACGTATCCATGTTCTCATTGAGCGATACGAAATCTACCCCATGCGGGTTAAACACGTCCTCAATCAGATACAAGGTATCTTTCTGCGAACGTGACAGTCGGTCAAGTTTATAGACAATGACATGGGAAATTTTATCCGCGTTCACATCCTCAATCAGCCTCTGCATCTCAGGACGCTCTATATTGCTGCCCGACCAGCCGCCGTCAATATAAAATTCATACCTCTTAATCCCCTTCGACACACAGTATGCGGACAATTGCTCTTTCTGCGCTTCAATGGAGTACCCTTCTTCTGCCTGTGAATCCGTTGACACCCTTATGTAAATCGCCGCCGTCTTCATCCTGTAACCTTCCCTGCATCACGCACAACACCCTGCCCGCCCTGTTCCATATAGCTGTTAACGGCACTCTGCCTGATTGCCTCCACATAATCTATATAATCCTTTTTCGTAATCTCTATCTCCCTCAATTCCTCCGGCTCAATAGATTTCCCATTGACTGAATAGCTTACCGTCATAAATATGTCCCCTCGCATTCTCATTATAATACGTCCATACTTCTGATGAAAGTATTCCCAATATAAGGCAAGGTATTCTAAAATCAGGCACATTTTAAGGCTGGCAGCTTTCATTTTCTCATGCATTATCCCAAAGCCACATCAAGCGCCATCATCACCGTAAACCCCATTGCAAACAACAGCGTACCCAGATTGGAATGTGAACCGGCAGACATCTCTGGAATCAGTTCTTCCACCACCACATAAACCATGGCTCCCGCGGCAAAACTCAACATATAAGGCAATACCGGAACAACGATGCCAGACGCCAGAATCGTAAACAGTGCGGCTATGGGCTCAACAACCCCTGACAATACCCCATAGAGAAATGCCCTGCTTTTCTTCATTCCTTCTGCTTTCAGCGGCATGGAGATGATTGCCCCCTCCGGAAAATTCTGCACTGCAATGCCCACCGAGAGCGCCATCGCTTCCGTTACGGCAATCGCACTGCTTCCCGAAAGGCAGCCTGCAAACACCGCTCCTACTGCCATTCCCTCAGGGATATTATGAAGCGTTACGGCAAACACCAGCATGGCAGTCCCTTTCCTGGATCCCAAACTTCCCTCCAGCTTACTATGCCCGGAACACAGATGGAGGACTGCCCTGTCCAATGCCAATAAAAAAAGGATTCCTGTCCAGAATCCTGCCACTGCCGGCACAAACGCCCACTGCCCCATCGATGATGCCTGTTCCATTGCCGGAATCAGCAGGCTCCAGACAGATGCTGCCACCATAACGCCCGCCGCAAATCCGTTTAAAATCCTCTGCAATGAGATATTGAGCATATTTTTCATAAATAACACGCAAGACGCACCCAGAGACGTTCCCACAAACGGAATCAGGATGCCTCGAATTATTTCGACTTTCATAATATAACCCCCGAGAAAACTGAATTTTACTATAATAAATATATGTAAATTCTGTTCTTTTGCTCATAGGGGCACTCAGTTATTATAGTTTGTTGCCTAAACTAGTTAGATAGCCATGCTCATAGGCAGCAACAGCCTTGGACATCTGACCTCTGGTTCTCAGAGTGTCTCTTTCCCCAGAAATCTGATCCCTTGTTCTCCCCTCTTTTTCCTTAGAAATCTGTCCTATCGTTCTTTCCTCCTCTTCCTCAGAAATCTGTCCTATCGTTCTTTCCTCTTCTTCCTCGGAGATATCATTGTACATTGCAGTTGGTTTAGATAATTCTACACTCATGGTCGTCTGCATGCCGCAAACCCTTGTTGTCATCAAAAGCACCCTGGAGCCGTCTGGCTTAACAATGATATCCGTATCTGTCTTTGACTCCTGCTGTCTTTTGTTTGCCAATGTTTCCTCTTGCTCATAACTGCTTATCTGCAAAGGTTTTTTGTGCCTATTAGCATTAACGCTGCTGTCCCAAAGCGCGTAATCAGTATTTATCATATAACCGTCCCTCCTTCTTTCTGCAGATAATCCATATATATTTTTACAAATTCGCCATGCTTCTTCTTGGACAGATATACCTTTGCCCCACCGCTTAGGCTGATGCTGTCGCTGTCATACTCGGTAATATGTGCCATATTCACAAGATATCCTCTATGGCAGCGGTAGAAGCCTTCCCCCAGCTTGCGTGTGAGCTCCGCCATCGTAGCGTATATTTCTATTGGCTCCCCACCATCTGCCGTATAAATTTCCACTTTCTTGCCCCTGTTTTCAATATAGCAGATTTCATTCCTATGAACCGTAAAACTCCTGCTTTTTGTACGGACAAGAATCATGTCCCCTCCCCAATGATTCCGCTTCAGCGCCTCCTTGGCAGCCCGCTCAAAAACCTGCAGAAACTTCTGTTCATCAATGGGCTTGGGCAGATAGTGAAACGGCGACACCTCAAACGCTTCGAATAAATATTCCCGAATCTCGGTAATAAATACCAGAACAGTATCTTCCTGCTGCTTTCGGTAAATCCGTGCAGCTTCAATGCCGTTCATGCCTTCCATCTGTATATCCAGAAAAATAAGGTCAAATTTATGCCTGGCAGTCAGCAGCTCCTCACCAGTGGCATAAACTTCTATCCGGCAATTTGGTCTTTGGTTCTTTATGAGTCTGCATACCTGTTCCCGGATAAGTTCTTCATCATCTACAATGGCTATTTCCATATTTCCCCACCTTACGTTTTCTGTCTTGTCTCTACTGTCATTTATTTTATCGGCAGATTGTCCTAATTCTTGCCACTACTGGAACGAAATCACTATTAAGAGGGCACGAATGGCAGAGGGCAGATTCTACTGACGGGATAGGAATTATGCAGCCATGTCATTACAGGGCAATCCATGATATAATACAAAAAGGCAGCAAACGAGCCAAAGCAAAAATTTTTTCATTTTCCCTGTCACAAATCCATTGTTCCTTTGTCTAATCTTATAGGAGGTAAAAATTCATGAACAACAAAACGAACGAAGAAATCTTTGTCTTAATCGACAAAGCAACCAATGGGGACAAGCAAGCCCTGGAAACCCTGATTCTGAGCGTACAGGATATGGTATTCAACCTTTCCCTGAGGATGCTGGGGACTTTTGCGGATGCAGAAGATGCCACACAGGATATCTTGCTGAAAATCATTACGCATCTGTCCTCTTTCCGCAAGGAGAGTTCATTCTCCACCTGGGTATTCCGTATCGCGGTAAACCATCTGAAATCTTACCAGAAGCATATGTTCGCCAAACATCCCCTCAGTTTTGAATTCTATGGGCAGGATATTGAAAACGCCCAGCTTACGGACATACCGGATTTGACGCAGGATGTGGAAAACTCCATCCTGGCGGAAGAACTGAAAATGTCTTGCACAAATGTGATGCTGCAATGCCTTGATACTGAGAGCCGCTGCATTTTCATCTTAGGCACAATGTTCAAAATCGACAGCCGCATTGCTGGGGAAATTCTGAGCCTGACACCCGAGGCATACAGACAGCGTCTTTCCAGAACCCGTAGGAAAATGGCAGACTTCCTGGGAAAATACTGTGGCGAATATGGCAATGGAAACTGCAGATGCAGCAAGAGGGTAAATTATGCCATCCAAAGCCACCGTATCAACCCACTTCATCTGGACTACACGTCTGCCAAAGAGATACCGGAACAGACATTGGTGGCTGTCAAAGACGCCATGGAACATATTGACGATTTATCACAGCAGTTTTCTTTCTGCAAATCCTACCAGCCACCGGAAAAGATACGGAAATTCTTTGCCGAATTTATGGATGGTGCAGCATTTTCAACTATAAAAAATACATAACAGGGAGATTGTACTTTATGGATACAAAAATTATTTTAAAATATCTGGCAGAATTGTCAGCCAACAACAATCGCGAATGGTATCATGACCATAAGGCGGAGTATAAGGAAGCAAACCTGCAGTTTGAAGAACTGCTGCAATCACTGATTCTGGAACTGGGGAAATTTGACGCAAGCATCCTGCATAACATCCCGAAAGAACTTACTTTCAAACTCGTGAGGGACACTCGTTTCAGCCATGACAAGTCACCATATAACCCTGCTTTTCGCGCCCATATTTCAGCGAAAGGAAAACTGCCTGTCCCTGTTGGATATTATATCATGATAAAACCTGGCAACCAATCCTTTCTGGGCGGCGGGCTTTTTGCAGATATGTTTAAGGAGGCAACGTCCATGGTCCGGGATTACATCGCCGCCCACCCGGCAGAATGGGAGACAATTATCCATTCCGCTGATTTTGAAAACCGTTTCACCGTACAGGGGACTGCCCTGAAAAACGTGCCAAAAGGGTACGACAAGGAACATCCGCAGGCAGAATTCCTGAAATTCAAGAGCTGGTATATTGAATACCCGATAAGCGATGAAACATTATCGGATTCTGAAGCGTTCCTGTCGCAAGCTATAGAGATTTTCAGGGCAATGAAACCCTTTAACGATTATCTGAACAAAGCTCTGGATGGATTTACCATGCCTGCCCGCTAGGCAGCTTATTTTTCTTTCACAGGCAGGAGATTTACGATTGCCAGCACAGCCGGATACAGCACGCCTGCGACAACCCACACAATCCAGCTATACTCCCAGTTGTCAGTGGCAAGGCTGTATGCGAGAAATATGGCGGTCGCCGCCATCCAGTATACGGTTGTAATCACAGATGCCACCGGCCGTCTTTTCTTTTTGGATTTCGTATAATCTCCTTCCTGCAGAAGTTTCTCATAACTGCCCCAAATTATCCCGGTGCGCACAAAAAGATTTACGCCGATTCCCGCTATCAGAAATCCGGCTGAGAGCATCATCACTAACGTAAAAACATTATTTTCATTAAAAACCACTGACAGAAAAAGCGGCACTAACGCCACAATGCACAGACCTGCGCCAATGATGTTATATCTTGTATGGGTATCTTTATATTTGTCCCTGCGCTCTGTGACCATCCCGCTCACCCCATACTCCGTTTCAAACTCTTCCGTGTCCAGATAGGAAAATGGCGCTGTCTTGCTTCCATTTGATATGAAAATACCGACTGCTGCCGCCATAATTGCCAGAAGGACAACCATCCCGATTCCGCCAGCCACATTCTCCGCTAAACCAAATCTCGCATCTGCGCTCATTGCTCCCAAAAGCAGCAAACACACCGGAGAGATAATGCACAAAAATACCGCATTTGCAATCGCTTTTGCCGTCCCTGCCTTTATGGAAAGAAACTTGTTCGCTTCTTCCATTGATACCCGCCTCGCTGACGGTACATCCTCCGGCATAGCCAGATTCCCTTCCTCTTCCAGCTCATCTTTGAGCAGATAATCTAAACTCACGCCAAACAGTTCCGAAAGCCGTATTATCTTTTCCAAATCAGGGATGGACTGCGCACTCTCCCATTTTGAAACAGACTGCCTGGTGACGTCCATCTGCCCTGCCAGCTCCTCCTGAGACCAGCCGCTCTTTTTCCGAAGCTGTATTAACTTATCCGCAAATATCATTATAATTCCTCCTCTTTCATATGATAGCCTAAGCCTACAGAATTTGCCGCTTGCATGCAACCAACTGCCGCCATCCAATTTGTCAACCGGCGGTTGCATCCGTTGATATCAGGGGATTTTGCGCCCTTTTCACCATTCAAATAAAATCATCTGCCTATCAGCAAATGATTTTGCCTCCCGGTCCCTCACACAGTCTGCTTCTGTGATTTCCCCAAACAGAAGCGGTGAACGCGGATGATGGCTGCGAAAATTCTCTCCCACTGTGGCGTTATTATAGTTTGCATAACAATATATGCAGCCATTCCTACAAGTATTGTACGCCCCAATATCAATGCTTTCCACGCAGCCGCAGGAGCTTCGCTGGTTCTTATCCTTCCCGATGTCCAGCCTGAACTGCCCGATTCTTTCCAGCCGTTCCCTGTCAATGCATTGGGCGGGCATGATGCCTAACTGGCTGAAATCCCCAACCTCTGCGCAAGTATCTATGCAGATATGATATGGTTTGGCAATTTCGGCAAACCGCCCTAACAGTTCCATCTGCTCCGCCGGCAAAACCTGCCGCATACCATACTGCTTCACATTGCGCTTCGTATTCCTGTATAAATCAAGAAAGCTGACGGTGCAATGCTGCGTATACTGTGCAAGCTCTGCAGCCAATGCCTCAAAACACCTGCAATGGCAATCCAGCGTATATATTTCATTGAAAAAAATCGGGTCATACCGCCAGACTACCCTTTCCTTGCCAATCTCCTTCGACAGCCGCTGGAATGATGGTATGATTATCTCATTCTTTGACGGCAGGTATTTTTCTATTTCCTGTCCATAGGGCGTCAATGTAAACTGGAAATAATAATGATAGTTTTCCAGTTCTGCCAGTCTGCTCAACATTGGGGCTGGATTTTTTGTCCAAAAAACAATCCCATCCACGACCTCCGGAGAGAGGTCTATTTTACTGACCTGATGGGGATTGAAGGGATTCCTCACGAGGACATAGTTCTCTTTCAGCCTTCGGAAAAACCACTCAGAATAATACGATGGGATGTCTGTCCTTCTGCTTGCACTTATAATCAATGTTCATCCTCTTTTCCTATTCCGGCAGCAAAGCCACCCCTCAACCGTTCAAAGTATCAGGATGGCTTGCTTCCCAGGTAATAGAACAGGGGGCTGGCATGCCAACCCCTGTTCTGTTATCTGCATTATTCTTCTATTTCTTAATCTTAACGCTGGATGCCTGGCCTTTTCCTTTGAGTAATTTCTTATAGGCTTTCAGCTTGCTCTTCGGCACTTTAATGGAAGCTTTCTTGTCAATGCCCTTAAACGCTTTGGCACCCACTGACTTCAGCTTTGTACTCTTGATAGTTATCTTTTTCAGTTTCTTGCAGTTGTAAAATGCCTTTGCGCCGACCTTAGTGACATTCTTCCCAACCGTTGCGCTTGTTGCCTTGCTGCACCCTGAAAATGCACTATTCCCAATTGATGTGACAAGGAACTTTTTGCCTCCGATATTAACTGTATCAACCACTTTGATGCTCTTGCTCTTCTTGTTTTTGATGCCAGTTAAGGCAACCGTACCTTTCCCATCTGTCTTGGCATCTGTAATCTTGTACTTATAATTCCCAACCGTATAGCCCGCATCTTTCCTGACAGCAATTTCAAATGTTACGGAGGTTTCTTCCGTATAATTTCCCTTACCTGCGATTGTTACGGTCGCCGTCCCAATCTCTGTATTGTTGTTGTAGCTTACCGTATAGTCTTCGTTAATCTTTAAATTGCTTCCATTGTACGTTATCGCAAGAGACGGCTCTATCGCCTGACCTGTATAGTACTGAGTTTCAATTTTCGTCACATCAGCTTTCTTGATACTTATCTTTGACGACGGTGTTGAGGGCGTCGAGGGTGTCGAAGGCGTTGAAGGCGCAAGGCTTTCATATTTTGTCTCCGCATCCGTCAGTACCTTGTAATTATCCACAAGAGCTTTCTGTGCATCTGTCAGCTTGTCGTACGCTATCCTTGCCGCATCGATTTTTCCCTTGCATTCGGCATTATATGATACTTCTCCGATAGCTTTAATCAGAGATTTTACATTCTCTACGACCTCGTCTTTCTCATATTCAATATATATATCATTCGCGTCCATCAAAGCTTTATAATTATCTACAAGGGCTTTCTGCTCGTCCGTA